>JBKOYU010000860.1:0-13344 GCA_046725575.1 Actinomycetota bacterium
ACTTGGAGCAGACGCTGATTCGCATCGGCCACGTGGTCTAAGTGGAAATCCCAGTCGGTCCCGTCACTGGGCCAGTGACGGTCGGCCGGGTGCTTGAGATCGAGGAACTCACCGAGTTCAAGAAGCCGATCCGCGCCGTCAAGGTCGACGTCGGCGAACCCGAGCCGCGCGATATCGTCTGCGGCGCAACTAACTTCGCGGTCGGCGATCTGGTTGTTGTGGCCTTGCCCGGGACGGTGCTGCCCGGTGACTTCACGATCGCGACCCGAAAGGCCTACGGCCGCACCTCCGACGGGATGATCTGCTCGACGGCCGAACTCAACTTGGGCACAGACCATTCCGGCATCCTGGTGCTGCCGCCGGGAACCGCGGAGCCGGGGACCCCGGCCGCGGACGTGCTCGGCCTGGATGACGTGGTGTTCCACGTGGCGATCACGCCGGACCGTGGCTACTGCCTGTCGGTGCGCGGCATGGCGCGCGAAATCGCCTGCGCCTACGACCTCGATTATGTCGACCCTGCGGACATCCCACCGCTGCCCGCCGAGGGCGAAGCTTTGCCGGTCACCATTCAGCCCGGCACCGGCGTGATCCGATTCGGCCTGCGGCCCGTCACGGGCATCGACCCGAAAGCGGTCTCGCCATGGTGGATGCAACGTCGGCTGCTGCTGAGCGGCATCCGCGCGATCTCGCCCGCCGTGGACGTCACCAACTACGTGATGCTCGAGCTCGGTCACCCGATGCACGCCCACGACCGCAGCCTGATCACGGGTGGCTTCAAAGTTCGCTTCGCGGAGCCGGGGGAGACGGTCGTCACGCTCGACGACATCGAGCGCAAGCTCGACCCCCGTGACGTACTCATCGTCGACGACGTCGCGACCGCGGCCATCGGTGGCGTCATGGGTGCGGGCACCACCGAGGTGCGCGGCACCACAACCGAACTGATGTTGGAGGCGGCGGTGTGGGATCCCGCAGCGGTGTCGCGGACCCAGCGCCGGCTACACCTGACGAGCGAGTCGGGCCGACGCTACGAGCGCACCGTCGATCCGGCGGTTTCCGTCGCCGCACTGGACCGCGCCGCCACGCTGCTGGCCGACATCGCAGGCGGCACAATCGAACCCAAACTGACCGACTGGCGCGGTGATCCACCGCGCGCCGACTGGTCGCAGCCGCCGGTCGGGTTGGCCGTCGACCTACCGGACCGCACTGCAGGCGTCGACTACGCCGACGGCACGACGCAACGCAGGCTGACCCAGATCGGCGCCGAGGTGGTGACCGACGGCGACCGGGTGACGGCGACCCCGCCGAGCTGGCGGCCCGACCTGCGTGAGCCCGCCGACCTCGTCGAAGAGGTGCTGCGGCTGGAGGGCCTCGAGATCATCCCCTCGGTGCTGCCACAGGCACCGGCCGGCCGCGGTCTCGGCCAGACCCAGAAGCGTCGCCGCGCGATCGGAAAGTCGTTGGCGCTCAACGGGTATGTCGAGATCCTGCCGACTCCCTTCTTGTCGGCCGGGGTGTTCGACCAGTGGGGCCTGCCCGTCGACGATCGACGCCGCACGACCGCGCAGGTGCTCAACCCGCTGGAGGCTGACCGCCCGGCGTTGGCCACCACGCTGCTGCCCGGGCTGCTGGAAGCCCTGGGGCGCAACGTGTCCCGCGGTGCCGTCGACGTGGCGCTGTACGCAATCCAGCAAGTTGTCGAGCCCACCTCGGACACCCGCGCCGTCGAACGCATTCCGAACAACCGCAGGCCGACCGACGAAGAGATCGCCACATTGGACGCCTCGCTGCCACACCAGCCGCAACACGTCGGCGTGGTCTTGGCCGGCCTGCGTGAGCCTGCGGGCCCGTGGGGTCCTGGCCGGCCGGTCGAGGCACACGATGCGTTCGAGGCGGTGCGCGTCATCGGCCGCGCCGCCGGTATCGAGCTGACGCTGCGGGCCGCGCAATACCTGCCGTGGCATCCCGGCCGCTGCGCCGAGGTGCTCGTCGGAGACACGGTCGTCGGGCACGCCGGCCAACTGCATCCCGCGGTCGTGGAGCGGTCCGGGCTGCCGAAGGGCACCTGCGCGGCCGAGCTGAACCTGGACGCCATCCCGATAACCGAGGCGCTGCCCGCGCCTGCCGTGTCGCCGTTCCCCGCCGTCTTCCAGGACGTCAGCCTCATCGTCGGTGAGGACATCGCCGCACAGACGGTGGTCGACGCCGTGCGCGACGGCGCGGGCGAGTTGCTCGAGGATGTCCGGCTGTTCGACGTCTACACCGGTCCGCAGATCGGTGACGGCCGCAAGTCGCTGACCCTGGCGCTGCGGTTCCGCGCCGCCGATCGCACGTTGACCGAGGACGAGGCCAGCGCGGCCCGCGACGCCGCCGTCAAGACCGCCGCCGACCGCGTGGGCGCGGTGCAGCGCGCCTGAGCGTTTCTGCCGAATCCGCCCAGCGCACCTGCAAACGGCGGACAATCCGGCTATGGCGTGGAAACTTCGGGGGACGTACGTCGAAACCTGTTCGTGCGACTTCTTCTGTCCCTGCAATTTCAATCTGGCTAACGGCGCCGACTACGACCGGTGCCGCGCGACGCTGGTCTTCAACATCACCGACGGCGACGTCGACGGCACCGACGTGGGTGGGCTCGCGGTGGTGGTCATTGCCGACACACCCAAGGTGATGACGGAGGGCAATTGGCGGCTGGGCACCGTCATCGATGCCAAGGCCTCCGACGAACAGGCCGAGAAGCTGCAAGCCGTGTTCAGCGGCGAACTCGGCGGGCCGATGGCCGCGTTAGGACCGCTCGTTGGGGAGAACCTCGGCATCCAGCGCGCCCCCATCGAGGTGCGTGACGACGGATTGCGGCACAGCGTGCGTATCGGCGACACAACCAGTTTCGATGTCGAGGACGTCGTGCCGTTCGGCGTCGAGACGGGTGAGCCCGCGAGGGTCACGGGTATCTTCCACCCCGCCGGTTCGGAATTCGTTGTCGCCAAACCGACTTCGGCGGATATCGACTTGTTCGGCATTGAATACCAAGGCAAGTCGGGCATCACCTCCTCGCAGTTCTCCTGGGCCGCATGAAGCCGTGACGGTCCAGCAGGACGGCCTGCGGCCGGTCTTCACCGCTGCTCGCAGCCGGATCGGGCTCATCGCGCTGCTGTTGGTATTGGCCGTCCTCGCATGGTGGTTCACCGTCGACCGGATGCGTGGCATGGACGCCGGGCCGGGCACCGAGTTGGGCACGCTTGGCTGGTTTCTCGGCATCTGGCTGGTGATGATGGCCGCGATGATGTTCCCGTCGGTCGCCCCGACGGTGGCGCTGTATTCGACCATGACGAAGAGGCGCAACCCGGTTGCGGCGCTGGTGTTTGTGTCCGGGTATCTGCTGACGTGGACGGCCGCCGGCCTGTTGGCCTTCGCCGTGTCCGAAGTCGGCCGTCGCACATTCGGGGACACGCTGTCGTGGGACCGCGCGGGCCGATGGATTGCGGGCGGCATCCTGGTGCTCGCCGTGGTGTATGAATTCACGCCGCTGAAGGCGGTGTGCCTCACTAAATGCCGGAGCCCGCTCGGCTTCCTGATCGGCTCCTGGCGGAACGGGTTGCCCGGGGCGCTGCGCATGGGTGCGAAGCACGGCGCGTGGTGTGTGGGCTGCTGCTGGGCGCTCATGGCGTCGCTGTTTGCGCTCGGCGTGATGAGCATCGCCTGGATGGCGTTCATGGCCGCGCTAATCGCCGCGGAAAAGACGCTTCCGTGGCGACGTGGCGTCACGTATGGCGCCGCGGCGATCCTGCTGGCGCTCGGTGTCCTCCTCGTCGCCGTGCCCGAAGCGATCCCGGGCCTGACGATTCCGGACGAGGGGTCAACGACCCAGATGGACGGCATGACGCATTGAGGAGGTAAGCGATGGCCGAGGTTCTAACCTGGCGACTCACTGGCGACTGGTTCGACGTATGCAGGTGCCGGGTGCCGTGTGGGTGCACCTTCGCCCAGGCGCCGGACGAGGGCGAATGCAACGGCATCCTCGCCTGGCGCATCCGCGAAGGCACCTACGGCGAGGTGTCGCTCGATGGGCTCAACGTTGTCATGGTTGGGTCCTTCGACGGCAACATATGGACCGGCGAGGCCAAGGACTCGTTCGCCGGATGGTTTTTCGACGAGCGCGCCGATGATTCCCAGCGCGAGGCGCTCACCACGATCTTCGGGGGTCATGCTGGTGGCTGGCCGGCCGGCTTCGCGAACCTGATCGACGAGGTGCGCGGAATCGAGTTCGCGCCGATCGTGATCGAGATCGCTGACGATCTCGCCGGCTGGCGCGTGGAGGTCCCGGGGAAGGCCAAAGGCAGAGCCGAGGCGCTGACCGGGCCGACCGCTCCAGAGGGATCGCGGGTGCAACTCCTCAATGCTCCCGGCTCTGAGGTCGGTCCCGGCCAGGTCGCCACCTGGGCGACCGCAACGGAGGATGAGGTCGAGGCGTTCGGCTTCAAGTGGAGCTGGCCGGGCCGGTCCAGCAAGCACTTCCCCTTCGACTGGTCGGGACCGGATTAGGCCCGCTGGGGAATTGATTTGCAACCATCTGCATAACCATGCAGAATCACTGCATGACGTCTGTCGCGGTCGCCGGTGCCAGCGGATATGCCGGCGGAGAGATCCTGCGGCTGCTCCTCGGCCATCCCGCCTACGCCGACGGACGGCTGACCATCGGCGCGCTGACCGCCGCGGCCAGCGCCGGGACCACCGTCGCCGAACACCATCCACACCTGCTGCCGCTGTCCGGCCGAGTACTCGACGCCACCGACGTCGAGGTGCTGACCGGCCACGACGTGGTGTTCCTTGCGCTGCCGCACGGGCACTCCGCGGCGTTGGCCGAGCAGCTCGGCCCGGACACCGTGGTCATCGACTGCGGCGCCGACTTCCGGCTCACCGACCCGGCGGCGTGGGAGAAGTTCTACGGCTCCGCCCACGCCGGCAGCTGGCCCTACGGGCTGCCCGAGCTGCCCGGTGCCCGTGAGCGCCTGCGCAAAGCCAAGCGGATCGCCGTCCCTGGCTGCTATCCCACCGCCGCCCTGCTGGCGCTGTGGCCCGCGATCGCCGAGGACCTCGTCGAGCCCGCGGTCACGGTCGTCGCCGTCAGCGGCACCTCCGGAGCGGGGCGGGCCGCCAAGACCGACCTGCTCGGTTCCGAGGTCATCGGGTCGGCCCGCGCCTACAACATCGGCGGGAAACACCGGCACACCCCGGAGATCGCCCAGGGCCTCAAAGCCCTGACCGACAAGGACGTCACCGTGTCGTTCACGCCGGTGCTGATTCCGACGTCGCGCGGCATCCTGGCCACCTGCACCGCCCGCACCACCGCGCCGCTGTCACAACTTCGCGCCGCTTACGAAAAGGCCTACGACGCAGAGCCTTTCGTGCACCTACTGCCCGAGGGTCAGCTACCGAAGACCGGCGCGGTGATCGGCAGCAACGCCGCACAGCTGGCGGTCGCCCTGGATGATGAGGCGAGGACACTCGTGGTCATCGCCGCCATCGACAATCTCGTCAAGGGGACCGGCGGTGCGGCGGTTCAGTCGATGAACCTGGCGCTGGGTTGGCCAGAGACGGAAGGACTTTCGATTGTGGGGGTGGCGCCGTGACTGAAGCTGATGTCGCCGGCCAAGCGGCTCCGGCCGTAACCGAAACCACCCGGCTGGTGCGCACCCAGGGTGTCACGGCGCCTGCGGGATTCCGCGCCACCGGAATCGCGGCTGGCATCAAGGCATCCGGCGCGCTCGACCTGGCGCTGGTGTTCAACGAGGGACCCGATTACGGCGCCGCGGGCGTGTTCACCCGCAACAAGGTCAAGGCCGCACCCGTGTTGTGGTCGCAGCAGGTGCTGACCACCGGGCGGCTGCGCGCGGTGATCCTCAACTCCGGTGGCGCCAACGCCTGCACCGGCCCGCAGGGCTTTCAGGACACGCACGCCACCGCCGAGGCCGTCGCCGCCGCGCTGTCCGACTGGGGCACCGAAACCGGAGCCATCGAGGTGGCGGTCTGCTCGACCGGGCTGATCGGCGACCGGCTGCCGATGGACAAGGTGCTGGCCGGCGTCACCGAAGTCGTGCACGAGATGGCAGGCGGACTGACGGGCGGCGAGGAGGCCGCCCGCGCCATCATGACCACCGACACCGTGACGAAACAGGTTGCGCTGCACCACAGTGACAAGTGGACCGTCGGCGGCATGGCCAAGGGCGCGGGCATGCTTGCGCCGTCGCTGGCCACCATGCTCACCGTCATCACCACCGATGCCGTGGCCGACGCCGCCGCCCTTGACCACGCTCTTCGGAAAGCGACCGCGCTCACCTTCGACCGGCTCGACGTCGACGGCAGCTGCTCGACCAACGACACCGTGCTGCTGCTGGCCTCCGGCGCCAGCGAGATCACGCCCAGCCAAAGCGATCTCGACGACGCGGTGCTGCGGGTGTGCGACGACCTGTGCGCGCAGTTGCAGGCCGATGCCGAGGGCGTCACCAAACGCATCGTCGTCACGGTCAGCGGCGCGGCCTCGGAAGACGACGCATTGATCGCCGCGCGGGTGGTGGCCCGCGACAGCCTGGTCAAGACCGCGCTGTTCGGCTCCGACCCGAACTGGGGCCGGGTGCTGGCCGCGGTCGGCATGGCACCGGTGAACCTCGACGCCGAGCGGATCAGCGTGTCGTTCAACGGTTCTCCGGTGTGCATCAACGGTACCGGCGCACCCGGCGCCCGTGACGTCGACCTGTCCGGTGCCGACATCGATGTGACCATCGACCTCGGGGTCGGGACGGAGCGGGCGACCATCCGCACCACCGATCTTTCCCACGGATACGTCGAAGAGAACTCGGCGTACAGCTCATGACCCTCGCTACGCCCGTCAAGGCGCAGGTGTTGGCCGCGGCGCTGCCGTGGCTCAAACAGATGCACGACAAGATCGTCGTCGTCAAGTACGGGGGCAACGCGATGACCGACGACGTGCTCAAGACCGCGTTTGCCGCCGACATGGTGTTCCTGCGCAACTGCGGTATCCATCCGGTCGTCGTGCACGGCGGCGGACCGCAGATCAGCTCGATGCTCAAACGTCTTGGCATCGCAGGCGATTTCAAGGGCGGCTTTCGGGTGACGACGCCCGAGGTGCTCGACGTGGCCCGGATGGTGCTGTTCGGCCAGGTGGGCCGTGAGCTCGTGAACCTGATCAACGCGCATGGACCCTACGCCGTCGGCATCACTGGCGAGGATGCCCATCTTTTCACCGCGGTGCGGCGCAGCGTCACCGTCGACGGCGTGGCCACCGACATCGGATTGGTCGGTGACGTCGAGACGGTGAGCGCCGACGCACTGCTGGATCTGATTGGCGCCGGCCGTATTCCGGTGGTCTCGACGATCGCGCCCGACACCGACGGTGTGGTGCACAACATCAATGCCGACACCGCGGCCGCCGCGTTGGCCGAAGCGCTCAACGCCGAGAAGCTCCTGGTGCTCACCGACGTGGAAGGCCTGTACACCAGCTGGCCCGACCGGGAGTCGTTGGTCAGCGAGATCGACACCGCCGCGCTGACGCAATTGCTGCCGACGCTGGAGGCTGGCATGGTGCCCAAGATCGAGGCGTGCCTGCGCGCCGTATCGGGCGGGGTGCCCAGCGCGCACGTCATCGACGGCCGCGTCGAACACTGCGTGCTGGTCGAGTTGTTCACCGACGAAGGGACGGGCACCAAGGTGGTGAGCGCATGACGCTTTTGGACCGGTGGGACGCCGTCATGATGAACAACTACGGCACGCCGCCGCTCGCCCTGGCCGGCGGTGACGGCGCGGTGGTGACCGACGTCGACGGCAAGTCCTACATCGACCTGCTCGGCGGCATCGCGGTCAACATCCTCGGCCATCGCCACCCGGCCGTCATCGACGCCGTCACCAAGCAGATGAACACCCTCGGGCACACGTCGAACCTGTACGCTACGGAACCCGGTATCGCGCTGGCCGAATCGCTCGTCGGCCTGCTGGGCGCCGAGGCGCGGGTGTTCTTCTGCAACTCCGGCACCGAAGCCAACGAGGTGGCCTTCAAGATCACTCGGCTCACCGGGCGCACGAAACTCGTTGCCGCCCACGGCGCTTTCCACGGACGCACGATGGGCTCGCTCGCGCTGACGGGCCAGCCCTCGAAGCAGGAGCCGTTCGCGCCGCTGCCCGGCGACGTGACCCACGTCCCGTATGGCGACACCGAGGCGCTGGCCGCAGCCGTCGACGACAAGACAGCCGCGGTGTTCCTCGAGCCGATCATGGGGGAGGGCGGCGTGGTCGTCCCGCCCGCCGGCTACCTGGTCGCAGCGCGGGAGATCACGTCCAAGCACGGCGCGCTGCTGGTGCTCGACGAAGTGCAGACCGGGATGGGCCGCACCGGAGCGTTTTTCGCGCACCAGCACGACGGCATCACCCCCGATATCGTCACCCTGGCCAAGGGCTTGGGCGGCGGCCTGCCGATCGGCGCGTGCCTCGCGGTCGGCAGGACCGCGAATCTGCTGACCCCGGGCCTGCACGGCAGCACGTTCGGCGGTAACCCGGTGTGCACCGCGGCGGCGCTCGCGGTGCTCAAGGTGCTCGCCGACGACGATCTGATTGGCCGCGCCGATGTGCTCGGCAAGATGCTCAGCCACGGCATCGAGTCGATGGGGCATCCGCTCGTCGACCACGTCCGCGGCCGGGGACTGCTGCAGGGTGTCGTGCTCACCGCCGAGGCAGCCAAGCCGGTTGAGGCGGCGGCGCGAGAAGCCGGGTTCTTGGTCAACGCCGCGGCGCCGGATGTGATCCGGCTGGCGCCGCCGCTGATCATCACCGAGGGGCAGATCGACGACTTCCTCAAGGCGTTTCCCGGCGTGCTGGACAAGGGGGCCCAGTCATGACACGGCATTTCCTGCGCGACGACGACCTCACGCCCGACGAGCAGGCCGAGGTGCTAGCGCTGGCCGACGAGCTGAAGAAGAACCCATTCAGCCGCCGCCCGCTCGACGGACCGCGCGGCGTCGCCGTCATCTTCGACAAGAACTCCACCCGCACCCGGTTCTCGTTCGAGATCGGCATCGGGCAACTCGGCGGGCACGCCGTCGTGGTGGACGGCCGCAGCACGCAACTCGGACGCGAGGAAACCCTCGAAGACACCGGACGGGTGTTGTCCCGCTATGTCGACGCGATCGTGTGGCGCACATTCGCCCAGGAACGCTTGAGCACCATGGCGGCCGGAGCCAGTGTGCCGGTCGTCAACGCGCTGTCCGATGAGTTCCACCCATGCCAGGTGCTCGCCGATCTGCAGACCCTGGCCGAACGCAAGGGTGAGCTGAAGGGCTTGCGGCTGGCCTACTTTGGCGACGGGGCCAACAACATGGCGCACTCGCTGATGCTGGGCGGCGTCACGGCAGGCATCCACGTCACGATTGCCGCGCCGGGCGGCTTCGAACCGCGCGCGGAGTTTGTCGTCGCCGCCGAGACGCGGGCGCTGCAGACCGGCGCGACGGTGAGGGTCACGACCGTCCCGGAAGCGGCCGCCGACGGGGCCGACGTGCTCGTCACCGACACCTGGACCTCGATGGGGCAGGAGAACGACGGTCTGGACCGGGTGCGGCCGTTCCGCTCATTCCAGGTCAACGCCGATCTGCTGAGCCTCGCCGACCCCGATGCCGTTGTGCTGCATTGCCTTCCGGCGCACCGCGGACACGAGATCACCGACGAGGTAATCGACGGGCCGCAGAGCGCGGTGTGGGACGAGGCGGAGAACCGGCTGCACGCCCAGAAGGCACTGCTGGTGTGGTTGTTGGAGCGATCCGGATGACGACCCGAAGACGAGCGGGAGTGAGGATCGCAGCGAGGTACGAGCGAGGACCGGAGCGAGCGGGAGTCGAGGCATGACTTCAGCGACCCGGGTAGGTCGACAGGCGCGCATCGTCTCGATCCTGTCGTCGCAATCGGTGCACAGCCAAACCGAACTGGCCGCGATGCTGGCCGACGAAGGCATTGATGTCACGCAGGCCACGCTGTCGCGCGATCTCGAGGAACTCGGCGCCGTCAAGCTGCGCGGCGCGGACGGCGGCGTCGGCGTCTACGTCGTGCCCGAGGACGGCAGCCCGGTGCGCGGGGTTTCCGGTGGCACCGAACGCATGTCGCGACTGCTGGGCGAGCTGTTGGTGTCGACCGACGCCAGCGGTAACCTCGCGGTGCTGCGCACCCCGCCCGGCGCGGCACACTATTTGGCCAGTGCGATCGACCGCGCTGCACTGCCGTATGCGATCGGCACCATCGCAGGCGACGACACCATCCTGATGGTGGCGCGTGAGCCGATGACCGGCGCCGAACTGGCCGCAAAGCTGGAAAGCATCCAACATAAGGAGATTGGTTAATGTCCGAGCGCGTCATCCTGGCGTATTCCGGTGGTTTGGACACCTCGGTGGCGATCAGCTGGATCGGCAAGGAGACCGGACGTGAAGTCGTCGCGGTTGCCATCGACCTCGGTCAGGGCGGCGAGGACATGGAGGTCGTCCGTAAGAGGGCTCTCGACTGCGGCGCCGTCGAGGCCGTCGTCGTCGACGCCAAGGATGAGTTCGCCGAGGAATATTGCCTGCCGGCGATCCAGTCCAACGCGCTCTACATGGACCGCTACCCGCTGGTGTCGGCGTTGAGCCGGCCGCTGATCGTCAAGCATCTGGTGGCCGCGGCCCGTGAGTACGGAGGCGGTATCGTCGCTCACGGCTGCACGGGCAAGGGCAACGACCAGGTCCGCTTCGAGGTCGGATTCGCCTCGCTGGCACCGGATCTCGAGGTGCTCGCCCCGGTCCGCGACTACGCGTGGACGCGGGAGAAGGCCATCGCGTTCGCCGAGGAAAACGCCATCCCGATCAACGTCACCAAGCGCTCACCGTTCTCTATCGACCAGAATGTGTGGGGCCGGGCGGTGGAAACCGGGTTCCTCGAGCATCTGTGGAACGCGCCCACGAAGGACGTCTACGACTACACCGAGGATCCGACCGTCAACTGGAGCACGCCCGACGAAGTCATCGTCGGATTCGAACGGGGCGTGCCGGTTTCGATCGACGGCAGGCCGGTGACCGTGTTGCAGGCGATCGAGGAGCTCAATGAGCGGGCCGGTTCGCAGGGAGTCGGTCGGCTGGACGTGGTCGAGGACCGGTTGGTCGGTATCAAGAGCCGCGAGATCTACGAGGCGCCCGGCGCGATGGTGCTCATCACCGCGCACACCGAACTCGAGCACGTGACGCTGGAACGCGAGCTCGGCCGGTTCAAGCGGAACACCGATCAGAAGTGGGGCGAGCTGGTGTACGACGGCTTGTGGTACTCGCCGCTGAAGGCCGCGCTGGAGGCGTTCGTCGCCAAGACGCAGGAGCATGTGTCGGGCGAGATCCGGATGGTGTTGCACGGCGGGCACATTGCGGTCAACGGCAGGCGCAGCGCCGAGTCGTTGTACGACTTCAACCTCGCCACCTACGACGAGGGCGACACGTTCGACCAATCGGCGGCCAAGGGCTTCGTGCACGTGCACGGCCTGTCGTCGAAGATCTCCGCGCGACGGGACTTGGCAGGCCAGTGATCAGCTTTCCGCCGCGAGCGTGCGTGTCCGCGGGCGACACGCCGCATGAATACCCAAGTTTGCGCACGCTCGCGGAGAAGGTGACATGACCACCAACGAGGGATCGCTGTGGGGCGGTCGGTTCGCCGAGGGGCCGTCCGACGCCCTTGCGGCGCTGAGCAAGTCGACACATTTCGACTGGGTGCTGGCGCCGTACGACGTGGCCGCGTCGAAGGCCCACACGCAGGTGCTGTTTCGCGCCGGGCTGCTGACCGAGGAGCAGCGCGACGGCCTGCTCGCCGGCCTGGACAGCCTGGCCGAAGATGTGGCCGACGGCAGCTTCGGGCCGCTCGTCACCGACGAGGACGTACATGGTGCGCTGGAGCGCGGCTTGATTGATCGCGTCGGCGAGGATCTCGGGGGACGGCTGCGGGCGGGCCGGTCGCGAAATGACCAGGTGGCCACGCTGTTTCGGCTGTGGCTGCGCGACGCGGTGCGCCGGGTCGCCGACGGTGTTCTCGACGTCGTGGGTGCGTTGGCGACCCAGGCGGCCGCGCATCCAACGGCGATCATGCCGGGCAAGACGCACCTGCAGTCCGCACAACCGGTCCTGCTGGCGCACCATTTGCTCGCACATGCGCATCCGCTGCTGCGCGATGTGGATCGGCTCGCCGACTTCGACAAGCGAGCGGCGGTGTCGCCGTATGGATCCGGGGCGTTGGCGGGGTCATCGCTGGGCTTGGACCCCGATGCCATCGCCGAAGAACTCGGCTTCGAAGCGGCGGCCGACAACTCGATCGACGCGACCGCGGCCCGTGACTTCGCCGCGGAGGCGGCCTTCGTGCTGTCCATGATCGCCGTCGACCTTTCCCGGTTGGCCGAGGACATCATCCTCTGGAGCACAACCGAATTCGGCTATGTAACGCTGCACGACTCGTGGTCGACGGGTAGCTCGATCATGCCGCAGAAGAAGAACCCCGACATCGCGGAGCTGGCACGCGGCAAGTCCGGCAGGCTGATCGGCAACCTCACGGGCTTGTTGGCCACGCTCAAGGCGCAGCCGCTGGCGTACAACCGCGACCTGCAAGAGGACAAGGAGCCGGTATTCGACTCGGTGGCCCAGCTCGAGCTGTTGCTGCCCGCGATGGCGGGCCTCGTCGGCACGCTGCGCTTCGATGTCGACCGGATGGCCGAGCTGGCCCCGCTGGGCTACACCTTGGCCACCGATGTCGCGGAATGGCTGGTTCGCAGGGGAGTGTCGTTCCGGGTGGCACACGAGGCGGCCGGCGCGGCGGTACGTGCGGCCGAGGCGCGGGGCGTCGGGCTGGAGGATCTCGACGACGCCGAGCTCGCCGCGATCCACCCGGAGCTGAAGGGACAGGTGCGCGAAGTGCTCACCGTCGACGGGTCGGTCAACTCCCGCGACGCCCGCGGCGGCACCGCCCCGATACAGGTCGCCAAGCAGCTCGGCGTCGTGCGCGATACCGCGGACAAGCTGCGACTGCACCTGCGACGCTAGAGGCCGCGTCCACCAGCCCGCACCCGCAGCGATTCAGCGCTTCCCCGCGAGAAGCTCATTGAGCCGACCGCGTGTCTTGACCCCTCCAAAGTTGGTTTATATATTCAAGTCAGCTACTGAAAATAAAGCAGATGGACGAAGTCGAGGGCAACGGTGACTACGAGGTCCTATGGCCAGTACTGCGGTCTGGCTCGAGCGCTCGACGTCGTGGGTGGACGCTGGAGCCTGCTGATTGTGCGTGAGCTCCTGGTCGGTC
>JBKOYU010000377.1:0-1635 GCA_046725575.1 Actinomycetota bacterium
GGAACACCAGGCATACCTAATCGTCTTGGGTGCACGGTCTCCCATTGTGGGCGCCCGACGTGCGCGTCCGGAATCGGGTGTCAGCAGGTGACGTCGACGTAGACGGTCTTGTTGGTCACCGTGGTGACGAGGTCGTCGTTGGCTCCCGGTACACCGGAGTCGGTGCGCGAGAATGTCTGGCCGGGGCGAACCGCGTTCAGCGTGCACTGGTCCACCGCAGCGGAGTCGACGCGGCTCACGATGACCTGGTAACCCTGCGCCTGCAGTTGGCCGATAGTGGCATCGACGGGCGATGGGCCAGACGGGGCGGCGGTAGCGGTTCCGGCCAGGCCAAGCGCGGCCGAGGCCAATGCGCCCGCTGCGAGGGAGGTGAGGAGGATGTTTTTCATTTTCGTGCCTTTCTTGTGTTCGTGTGATAGACGAGGGGCATTTGCTGCTTGGGTTCGTCTGTCATTTGTTACAGAACCTTCGCGTTCTTCCGCCGATCCGCCCTTTAGGTGCATTCGTTGCTGTACCTGCGGATTCCGTTGTCCCCTAGGGCACAACAGTCAAGCCGAAGAAACCGTCGGCTCCGGATCGGTGACTATGTGGTTGACCGCGCGGCCCCGCACACCTGCGGTGTTGGGTTTGCTGTCAGGCTATCCTGTTGTAGTGCCCCAGTCGGGCGATTCAGTTACGCGGCGTCCCTGTCGAGTTCAACGGTCCGGTAGGCGATCTGGTTCACCATGTTTGGCGCCGCTTTAGTTTTCGAGGCCGACCCGTTCCCGGACCGAGCATCGCCGTTGATGCACCAAAGCTATGCGGTGATCGGCGTGTCGGTCACGAGTAACCGACTACCTGAATTCGGTATCGCCGATACGCAAATATCGAGTAGCGCTCGTTGGCGGACAGCTCACCGGGCGAGCCGTCGATCAGAGCTGGTCGCGGAGTCCCTCCACGAAATTGACCAACCTTGCGCGATGCGACCCGGGCCAGTAGATCCGTCCGCACTGCGCGCACCGGCTGAAATCGTTGTAATACCGGCGGGTCAACGGTTTGAGGTGGTCGATCACCTCGTCCTTGCTAACGGCGACCAGCCTGCCGTTGCACCGCACGCACCGCGTGAACGGCGCCAGCCGGTGCGCCAGGTCCAGTCGCCGTATCACCTCGAGCGTCTGCTCCTCGGGGTGGTCGGAGCGGACGAAGAGGCCATGCGTGATGGCGCGACGCTTCAACAGGGCACGGTCTCGGGTCAGCAGGATCCGCTGCTGGCCCAGGCTGACATCGGCCAGGGTCTGGTCGTCGGCGTCACTGGACCACCACACGTCGAACCCGAGCACGCGAAGCAGCCGCGCCAGCCGACCGAGGTTGACATCGATGACGAAGCGCGGATCACGCAGCGGCACCGACCGCAGCCGGGCCGTGGACCCGATGTCGAGCGCCTCGAACATCGGGTACGCGGCGATGCGGTCGCCGCACGTCGGCCGATGAGCAAAATCCTCCGCATTCCCGTTCACCAGGATGAGATCGACCTCGGTATGCGGAATGCCCATCGCCTCCAGAACGTCCTTGACCGTCTGATGCGGCCGAAACGGACGGCGCACGGTTACACGGCGCGACTCGGGTCCCAAGAAGTCGTTAAGCTCGGCATAGGCC
>JBKOYU010000224.1:0-4206 GCA_046725575.1 Actinomycetota bacterium
GCGTTACCTCTCCGACGCCTTCAAGGCATTGCGGTCCGGCGTTCCCGCCGCCGCGCGGACCGAGGAGGTCACCGACATCGTCGAGTGGCTCGGCGAGCTTGTGCGCCAAGTCGATTCGAGTCTGCTCGACGAGTGGGAGCAACTCACCAGCCCGGACCAGCCGCTAGACATGCCCGTCGCGGTCCCTGCTCGCCCGCGTCCGCTCACCGGGAACGAACGAGCGTTCACCGCGATGGTCCGCAACGCGCTGTTCCGGCGCGTGGAGCTGTTCGCGCGGCGCCGCTGGCACGATCTCGGCCTGCTGGATGCCGACTCCGGGTGGACGTCCGAGCGCTGGGAGGACGTCATCCGCGCGTACTTCGCCGAGCACGCTGACGTGAGCACCGGCGCCGACGCCCGGGGACCGGCAATGCTGATCATCGACCGGCAGCCCGACGTGTGGCGGCTGCGGCAGATCCTCGACGACCCGGCAGGCGACCACGACTGGGGCTTCGACGTCGAGGTCGACCTGGACGCGTCCGACGAGGAGGGCGCGGCGGTCATTCGGGTGGTCGACGCGGGGCGTATGGACTAAGGGTTGCCGGTAGCGTCGTTGCGATGCAGTTCCAGCTCGTCGATGTGTTCACTTCGACGCCCTATCGCGGCAACAGCCTGAGCGTCTTTCCCGACGCGGGCGGCCTCAGTACCGGCCAGATGGCTCAGATCACAGGGGAGCTGCGCGCCGCAGGTTGCGTTGCCGCCTACCTCCATCGACACGGCCGGCTCGGCGACGATGAGGACGCTGAGCTACGTCAGGGCCGTTTCATCGACCGGCCATCCCGGATCAGCATCTCGGCACGAAACGCCGACGGCGGGTTGCGGGTTTGAGTGGGCGGCGAGGTTGTACTGGTGGGATCGGGTCGGCTGGACGTGCTTCCCTCGTGACCGCCGTTTGCACCAGGCCGACATACCGGCTTACATGTTGAAGTGCCTGACATGAATCGTCGCCACGCGATGTCGCTGGCCGGCATCGCCGCGCTGGCGGCCGCGATGCCCCTCCCGACTGCCGCCGCTTCACCGTTGCCACCGCCCACGGCGCCACCACCTGGCGGCTACATATTCCAGGACGAGTTCGACGGCCCGGCCGGCTCAGCGCCCAATTACTCCAAATGGGAGCCGGCGCTGGCCCGCGAGACGATGGAAGACCCAACGTATTGGGAGTTACCCGAGAACGTCGGCCAGTACCGAGACGATCGTCGCAATGTGTTCCTCGACGGCAAGTCCAACCTCGTCCTCCGCGCCGCCAAGGACGGCAACACCTACTACAGCGGCAAGCTCTTCGGGAAGTGGAGAGGCGGCATCGGCCACACCTGGGAAGCCCGGATGAAGCTGAACTGCCTCACCCCGGGTTGCTGGCCCGCCTGGTACATGGCCAACAACAGCCCGGTCAACGGCGGCGAAGTCGACGTCATGGAGTGGTACGGCAATGGCCACTGGGCCGCCGGAACGGCGGTCCACGCAAAGTTGAACGGCGGAGAACACGTGAGCCAGGGGATCACGGCGGATAGCGGTTGGCACACTTGGCGCGTTCAGTGGGACGACGCCGGTATGCGCTTCTGGAAGGACTACGTCGACGGCGCGCAGCCGTACTTCGACGTGCCGGCGAACTCGCTGCCGGACTGGCAGTTCAACGCGCCCGGCTATCAGATGTTTCCGATCTTGGGTCTTGCGGTCGCGGGCTCCGGCGGTGGCGATCCCGGACCGGGGACGTACCCGGCGGACATGCTCGTCGACTGGGTTCGTGTCTGGTAGGTCTCGCGAGATCGAGACCTCCCACGGCACGCACGTCACCGCCGTGCGCAAGCGCCACCGAGCGCACGATCGAAAGGCCGAGGCCTGCGCCTCGACTGCTGACCGCCCGGCCGCCGTCGGTGATTCGTTCACTGAATGCGAGTCGCCGGAACGGCTCGAACAACCCGTCCACTTCAAACGGCGCAACGACGGGGTCCAGCGCGGTCGTCCTTCTGACCCGGCCAGCCGTCCGTGACGGCGGTCAGGCCTGCTGCGCGTGGGCCCACGCGCCAGCTGGGGACGGCATGTCCATGTCGAACACCCGCGCGTGCAGCACCGTTCGGTTGCGCAGCGCGGCCCGAACCGCTCGGTGCAATCCGTCCTCGAGGTAGACGATGCCTTTCCACTTCACCGCGTGCGGGAACAGGTCGCCGTAAAACGTCGAATCCTCCGACAGCAGCCGGTCCAGCGCGAGCACCGTCGTCGTCGTCACGAGCTCGTCCAGGCGGATCTGGCGGGGCGGAATCTGCGCCCACTGCCGATGGGACAGGCCATGGTCCGGATACGGTCTGCCGTCACGGACCCCTTTGAAGATCATCGCCCAGCTATCCCTCGGTTCTTTCCCCCAGGCGTCGGCGCCACAGTCAAAGGCTAGTCGCAACCAGCCGGTTCGCCACGCGAACAGCCTCTCGCGCGGCATTGGCCCTGATGATGCCCGTAAAATGAGTGCTGACTGGCTGCGAAAGGTAGGTGAACAAATGGGTAGCGCCGACGATCGTCGCTTCGAGGTGCTACGTGCCATCGTCGCCGACTTCGTGGCCACCAAGGAGCCGATCGGTTCGAAGACGCTCGTCGAGCGGCACAACCTCGGCGTTTCCAGCGCAACCGTCCGCAACGACATGGCGGTCTTGGAGGCCGAGGGGTACATCGCCCAGCCACACACCAGCTCGGGCCGGGTGCCCACCGAAAAGGGCTATCGCGAGTTCGTCGACCGGTTGGACGACATCAAGCCGCTTTCGACTGCAGAACGCAGCGCGATCCTGTCCTTCCTCGAGTCCGGGGTCGACCTCGACGACGTGCTGCGCCGCGCCGTGCGGCTGTTGGCCCAGCTCACCCGCCAGGTCGCGATCGTGCAGTATCCGACGCTGTCGACGTCGAGCGTGCGGCACCTCGAGGTGGTGGCGCTGACCCCAGCGCGCCTGCTGCTGGTGGTGATCACCGACTCGGGTCGCGTCGACCAACGCATCGTCGAACTCGGCGACGCCATCGACGAGCATGAGCTGACCCAGCTGCGTGACCGGCTGGGCCAGGCGCTGGAGGGCAAGCCGTTGGCCGCGGCGTCGGTCGCGGTGTCCGATCTGGCCTCGCATCTCAACGGCAGCGGCGGGCTCGCCGACGCGGTCGGCCGGGCGGCCACCGTGCTGGTGGAGACGCTGGTCGAACACAGCGAGGAACGACTGCTGCTTGGCGGCACCGCCAACCTGGCCCACAACACAGCGGACTTCGGCGGTTCGCTGCGATCGGTGATGGAGGCGCTCGAGGAGCAGGTGGTGGTGCTGCGTCTGCTGGCGCACCAGCAGGAGGCCGGCAAGGTCACCGTGCGCATCGGGCACGAGACCGAGGCCGAGCAGATGGCCGGCACGTCGGTGGTCAGCACCGCGTACGGCAGCTCGGGCAAGGTGTACGGCGGCATGGGTGTGTTGGGACCCACCCGGATGGACTATCCGGGAACTATCGCTAATGTCGCAGCGGTTGCTCTCTATATAGGTGAAGTCCTAGGCAGCCGATGAACGCAGTGAAGAGGCGAATCGAACACCGCCGGTAATCCGGCTTTGGAAAGGTCTGGCGTGGCACGCGACTATTACGGGCTGCTCGGGGTGAGCAGGGGGGCGAGCGATTCTGAGATCAAGCGCGCCTATCGCAAGCTGGCCCGTGAACTGCATCCCGACGTAAACCCCGACGAAGAGGCGCAGGCCCGGTTCAAGGAGATCAGCGTCGCCTACGAGGTGCTGAGCGACCCGGAGAAGCGCCGCATCGTCGACCTCGGCGGCGACCCGCTGGAGAGCGCGGCCGCCGCGGGCAACGGCTTCGGCGGTTTCGGCGGCCTGGGCGACGTGTTCGAGGCCTTCTTCGGCGGCGGGACGACCTCCCGCGGCCCGATCGGCCGGGTCCGGCCGGGCTCCGACTCACTGCTGCGGCTGCGGCTCGACCTGGCCGAATGCGCCACCGGCGTGACCAAGCAGGTGACCGTCGACACCGCGGTGCTGTGCGACCTCTGCCAAGGCAAGGGCACCAACGGCAACTCGATGCCCGTCGCCTGCGACACCTGCGGCGGACTCGGCGAGATCCAGACCGTCCAGCGCTCGCTGCTCGGCCAGGTGATGACGTCGCGGCCGTGCCCGGTGTGCGGTGGCGTCGGCGAGGTCATCCCCGACC
>JBKOYU010000382.1:0-1726 GCA_046725575.1 Actinomycetota bacterium
TCGCCTCGAAATGGGATGGACCGCACTCGTTGCGGGTAACCGTGCCCGACATGCTCGATCGGCGAATCGAGCTAGGATCCACCCCCGCTACGGTGATGATGACCGCAGTGTCACACCGGCTCCCCCCAATCGCCTGGCGCAGCAATGCTTTTCAGCGGGTGGTGAATGCGGTCGCCGCAGCGCTGTTGCGGGCTGGACGCGTCGGTATGAGCGGCACAGCACCCAACGGCCAGAGGTTCGCGTGGGGACCGCGGCGAATCTGGACGATTGCGAGCAGCCGCGCCGTTCTTCACGGCGTGGATCTCGGCCCGCCACATCCGCTACCCCGACAACTACACCTCGTCGATTTCTGGCTACCCCAACGCGGCCTCTTCGCGGTCGGTGACTCCGCGTTCGAGAACTTCGACCCCACCCAACATGCGTTGCCATCGGCACCGAAGGTCAAATCACAAACAGGAAGGAAAGATTCATGACCACACTGCACACCCCCGTCGGCAACGGCGTAAACGTCGACGCGCTGCTCGGCGTCCGCTCGGCGTTGCCCGATACACCGGAACTCGCTCAGTTCAAATGGCGGACAACGGTTTCGTGGATCGACGGCACCCACAGCTAGTCCACCGTCTGACACGTTTCTATGGCTTCGGCGAGCCGCAGCAGCACAAGACGCAGTTCACCTATGACGTCGATCATCCGCTGGCCTTCGCCGCCGAAGACAACGGCGCCACCCCGGTCGAATACGTGCTGGTCGCCCTCGGCGGCTGCCTGACCGCCGGTATCGCATCGATCGCCCAACAGCGCGACATCCAGCTACGGTCGGTGTGCGCAACTACCGAGGCCGAACACGACCTGCACGGAATCGTCGGTGCGGACCCGGATGTCCGCAACGGTTTCAGCGGCGTCAGGGTGAGCTACCAGATCGACGCCGACGCCACGGCCGACGACATCAAGGCGCTGGTGGCCCAGTCACAGAAGCATTCCGCGGTCTTCGACATCCTCACCAACCCAACCGACGTCACTGTCGACGTCACCTGAAGCCAGGGGCCGAAGGTACTCAAGACAACCACCGTCGTGCTGGGCGGCGGCCATTGCGGACTCGCGATGAGCCGCCGCCTCGCCAAACCGGTCCATCGATCACGTCGTCCTTGAACGCGGCGAGGTAGCCAACTCGTGGCGCACGCAGCGGTGGGATTCGCTGCGGTTGCTTACCCCCAACTGGAGACACGGTTGCCCGGATATGCCTACCGTGGCGATGACCCCGACGGCTACCTCACGGCATCGGAGACCGCGCAAGGATTGCGGAAAACGCAAAGGAGATTGCTGCGCCGGTGCGGGCCAACACAACCGTGATATCGGTGCGGCCGGCCGATCGCGGGTATGTGGTTCAAACGGATCAGGACACCTGGCATGCACGTGCGGTGGTGTCCGCTTCGGGCGCCTCCGCCGTGCCCTACGTGCCGCATCTGCACCACGCCGTGCCCGCCGGGATCACCACCATGGCCCCAACGGATTACCGCAACCCGGGCGAGCTGCCCGACGGTGGTGTCTCGTCGTGGGCGCTTCGGCGAGCGGAATTCAGATCGCCGAGGAGCTGCACCGCTCAGGGCGTCCGGTCACGCTCGCCGTCGGCGAGCACGTACGCATGCCGCGTACGTATCGAGGCATGGACATCCTGTGGTGGATGGACGCGTCGGGCTGCTCGACGAGCGGTACAACGAGATCCCCGACC
>JBKOYU010000112.1:0-3700 GCA_046725575.1 Actinomycetota bacterium
CACCTGTACCCACCGATGAACGATTCTCGTTTGCCGTGGACCAGTTCACGGGTTCGGTCACGATGAGTTTTTCAGGCCACGTCAGTCTTCTTAGATGCAACCGACGTAATCACAGCCGGATGGAGGCTATGTGTCCAGAACCAATCTTTCGATGTCGATCTCTGCCGACGGCTATGTTGCCGGGCCCGGCCAGTGCGAGGAGCAGCCGCTCGGCGTCGGCGGCGGGGCGCTTCATGACTGGGACTTGGGCCCCGCCAAGAACCATCCTGTCAACCGGCAGGTGGTCTCCGACATGATGGACGGCATGGGAGCGACGATCATGGGCCGCAACATGTTCGGCCCAATTCGTGGCGGATGGGGGGACTCGGACTGGAAGGGCTGGTGGGGCGACGCCCCGCCCTACCACTGTCCAGTGTTTGTCCTGACTCACTACCCACACCACCCGATCGAGATGGAGGATGGGACCACCTTTCACTTCGTCACCGACGGGATCGAGTCGGCCTACGCCCAGGCTAAGGCGGCTTCTGGTGGGCGCGCCATCTCGATCGCAGGAGGAGCCTCGTGCGCCCGGCAGGCGATCGCAGCAGGAATAGTCGATGAGATCGATCTTCAGATCAACCCGGTGATCCTCGGTTCGGGTGAGCGCCTGTTCGACGGGTTCGAGGCGGGTAAGCCCGCACTCGAGCTAGTCCGGGTGCTCGAAGCCCCGGGCGTCGCCCACCTGCGCTACCGTGTCGTCCGATGACCCGGTCGTCGTGTTAGTGGTGGAACCGGTGCCTTAACCTCCCGCGGCTCTCCCCCGGAATCCACACCCGGTACGCTGCCAGCTGCACTCAACGATGAACGACTCTCATCCACCGTGGACCAATTGCTGGGGACCGGCCATCGACACTGATCGCTCGTAGGAAATGAAGCGGATCGTGAGACAAACTAGGCCGGAATCGCCATGAGACGACCGGGAGCGTCGCAGGTCAGCGGGACTCGGAGATGCCGCCGAAGGCGAGTACCTACAGTAGTGTAGACATCCCAGGGCCCTAACTTGTCAAGCGGCTTGGGTGATTTGGCGATGTGCCCAGGCGGTTTCTTCGCTGTAGATGGTGTGGTGGCGTAGGCAGCCGTGCAGGATGCCGACGAGACGGTTGCCGAGGGCGCGCAAGGCTTGATGATGGGTGTCGCTGGCGGCGCGGTGGTGGTCGTAGTAGGCGCGTGCGCCGGGGCTGGTGGTGAGCGCGCAGAGGGCCCATTGGTCGATGGCGTCGTAGAGTCGCCGGTTACGCACGTGGCGGGCCAGTACGGCGCGTTTCTTGCCGGAGGCGACGGTCAACGGTGATGTTCCGGCGTAATTTTTGCGAGACTTGGCGCTGGTGTATCGGTTCGGGTCATCCCCGAACTCACCGAGCACCCGGGCGCCGAGGATGACACCAAGTCCTGGCAGGGAGCGGTAGATGTCGGCGTCCGGGTGTGCCTCAAAATGTGTCGCCAGTTCGGCCTCGAGGTCGGTGATCTGGCGGTTCAGCTCGACGATGATGCCGACCGCGGCGCGGGTGGTCGCGGCGAACGCGGCGGTGACCGCGGTGGGGGCGGCGAGCTGCTCGGTGCGCAGCACCGCCGCGATCTGCTGGGCACGGACATCGAGGTTGCGTTGTCGCCCAGCACGTTTGAGGGCTGACCGGATCTTTGACAGGCTCAGATGGGCGGCTTCGGCGGGCGTGGCAGCGCGGCCCAGAATGGCCAAAGCGTCGCGGTCGTGCAGATCGTCGAACGCCTCCAGCGCCACCGGGTAATACTCCGGCAACGCGCTGCGCAGAGCGTTGGTGTGCCGGGTGCGGGCCCAGATCAGGTTCTGGTGTGCCCGGGCGAGGACCTTGATCGCCTCGACGTCTGGGCTGTCGCCGGCCAGAGGGCGGTGGTTGTGGCGGTCGGTGCGGACCAGGTCGGCCAGCAGCTTGGCGTCGCCGGCATCGGATTTCGCGCCGGAGACCTGATGGCGGTCGCGATAGCGGGCGACTGCCAGCGGGTTGACCGCGAACACCTGATACCCGGCCGCGCCCAGCGCCTGCACCCACAGGCCGCGATCGGTTTCGATGCCGATCACCACCTGGCTGGGTTCCTCGACATGAGCGGCTACCAACTCGTGGAACCCTGCAATGCCCGGCAGTCCTTCGGGCAGCCGACGCGACGCCAGCCGCGCCCCGTCAGCATCCATCACGTAAACGTCGTGGTGGTCTTCAGCCCAATCATCCCCGACAAAGATCATCCATCCATCTCCTAACTCTGTTGTGGTGCAACATATTTCAGAGCCGAAGGACACCCGGCGGCAACCTAATGGACCAGTGCTCGGTGGCACGACACCCCATGAGCGCTACAGGCGACCTCACCAACCGACCGGGGCACGATCTACACCTAGAAGTCGACCAACGCTCCAGGTTCTCACAGTGCTCACCGGCCGGCGGCTCGGTGATCAGCCTCCCTCGACAGCGGCCCTAACACCGTCAACGGCGCGCTGATCGACTCCCATTAGGTTCTCACGGCGTTGCATTTTCTCAGTCCCCGTTGCCAATTCAGTGCTGCAGGTGAGGCGGCTCAGGTCAGGGCGTTGTGGGATAACGGATTTCGTAGGAAATGAAGCGCTCCGTGAGACAAACCGGACGGAGATGGTCGTGAGACGACGGCCTGCAAAACCCCAGCTCAGCCGCGACCATAGACGTCATCGAAGGCGAGAACCTACAACCTTCTTCTTTCCGAGATGGACTGCACGGTCGGGGAGGACACGAACAGTTTGACGATGCCGTTTGCCTGTTCGCGGCGGCGGGTGCGGGCGGCCGTGCTGGGCGCCTGGTCGACCTTGACGAGCTCGGCGGCGAAGTCGCGGACCTCCTCGACGTCCATCGGCGCGGCGTAGAGTCCGGCTGCTTCGGCCTCGAACGCCTCGATGTAGCGCCAGCTCAGCCCCAGCGCTGTGCGGGCCTCGTTGATCGCGCCGCGCGCCCCACCGGTGTGGCGGATCGCGAAACTTGCTTTGGCGCGGGCGATCGCGGCGTGGGTGTTGGCGCACACAAAGCGGATCGGGGTCAGCAGGAACCGGAACGCTGACGACCCGTATCGGCCCCGCAGCGGTCGGGTTGCCGCTACAGGCGATGATCTCGGTGACGCTGCAATCCAACGCGCGCGGCACGATCCGCAGCTTCATTCAGCAGATCAGGCGCACGCCGCAGTGGACGTCTACTTCCTCGCCGGCGCCGACGACTTCATCCTGCACGTGGCCGCGGGCCACACCGAGGATCTGCGGTCGTTCGTCGTCGAAAACCTCAACGCCGACGCCGATGTCGCCGGCACGCAGACGTCGTTGATTTTCGAGCATTTGCGGGGGCGTCGCCGCTATAGGTCGCCACGGCGGGCTCATGAACCAATGGCATGCCGAGGCTGTGAAGGCGCTGCGCGGTGCGCCTTCCATCGGTTCAACGTGGTTTCGCGGTGGCCCGAGGAGCTAGCGCGCTATTGCGCGCTGTCCAATGAACGCCAGCGGTCGCGCCCGAGCGTGGCTTGCCGCCCAGGGCTACCAACCGGCCAGCGCAGCACGACCACGGCCCGAACACGATCGCGGCCAATGTCGGCAATCCGACGTCATCGACGCGGAGAATAGGAGGTGGAGGCGGCACGGAAGGATATTTCCCGATGACCGGCGCAGAAAGGCCCAGGA
>JBKOYU010000830.1:0-2280 GCA_046725575.1 Actinomycetota bacterium
CTCGCGGCCGTCCTCGCGGATCAGCGTGGCGGTCAGCCCGAGGCGTCGCCGCGACTGCAGGTCCGCCGTCATCCGGAACACCGGCGCGGGCAGCAGGTGCACCTCGTCGTAGATGATCAGGCCCCAGTCGCGGCTGTCGAAGAGTTCGAGGTGGCGGTACTCACCCTTGGTTCTGCGGGTGATCACCTGATAGGTGGCGATTGTGACGGGCCGGATTTCCTTCTTCTCGCCGGAGTATTCGCCGATCTCGTCCTCGGTCAACGAGGTCCGGTTGATGAGTTCGCGCTTCCACTGCCGGCCCGCCACGGTGTTGGTGACGAGGATCAGCGTGGTGGCACCGGCCTTGGCCATCGCCGCCGCGCCGACAAGCGTCTTGCCCGCGCCGCACGGCAACACCACCACACCCGAGCCGCCCTCCCAGAACGACTCGGTGGCCATCTCCTGGTAGTCGCGCAGGTGCCAGCCGTCCTGGGCGAGGCTGATCGGATGTTTCTCGCCGTCGACGTAGCCGGCCAAATCCTCAGCGGGCCAACCGATTTTGAGGAGCATCTGCTTGACGCGGCCGCGCTCGCTGTTGTGCACGATGACGGTGTCGTCGTCGATACGTGCGCCCAGCATCGGTGCGATCTTCTTATTGCGAAGCACCTCCTCGAGCACGGCGCGGTCCAGACTGACCAGGGTCAGGCCGTGCACGGGACTCTTGACCAGCTGCAGCCGCCCGTAGCGGGCCATCACGTCGACGATGTCGACCAGCAGCGGCTGAGGCACCGCGTAGCGGGAGAACGACACCAGCGCGTCGACCACCTGCTCGGCGTCGTGGCCTGCCGCCCGGGCGTTCCACAGCGCCAGGGGAGTGATGCGGTAGGTGTGGACGTGCTCGGGTGCACGCTCCAGCTCGGCGAACGGAGCGATCGCGGCTCGCGCTGCGCCCGCTAACTCATGGTCGACTTCGAGCAGCACCGTCTTGTCGGACTGCACGATCAGGGGGCCGTCGGTCATTTTGTCCATTATCCTGATGCGCCCGACGCCGGGCCCGTCAGTGTGTCGCGGTCTGCACTGGAGCCCCCGCCGATCCCGACCCGGCACCCCGCCGGGCAGCGGGATCGTCGGGACGAGGAAGGTGAACTTCCTGGCTCGCGGCTGGAAGCTCGGTCGGCTATGCAGAGTCGGCCGCCACCACCGATGTGACGCGGTGGATCGCGAACTCGCGCACCCGTCCGGACGCCGGATCATAAGCCGTCAGCTGGCCGCCGCGGACATTGATCGGCGCGACCACCCGCTGCGTCGCCACTCCTGCCGGGTCGACGTAGCCGATCACCACCGACGACTGCAGGTGCGCGGCCTCCTGCAGCTGTGAGATCGCGACAGTGGGGTCAAGACGCATGTTTCCGAACGAGGCGGACGCCATCTTGCGCAGCACCGCGACGATCGCGCCAAGCGTCTGGTTGGTGGGAGTCTGCGGCCGGTGGGCACGGCGCCGTCCTGTCGGAGCGGGCACCCGGGCGCCGCGGGCGCGGATGTCGACGATCGTGCCGGTGGAGTCCTCGGCCGCGGGCGCGAAGCCGGCGTCGCGCAGCGCGGCGAGCACCTCGGAGATCGGCGCCTGCGACACCGCGACGGTCGGCGCGAGCCGCCGCATCTCCAGCTGATCGGCGGCGGGCGCCGCGACGGCCTGCGCCAGCAGCGCCGCATCCTCGCATCGCACGAAGGATTGGGCCATGCCGACCCGCAGCTGCCCATGTCGGCGCGCGACATCGTCGATCAGATACGTGAGACCTTGTGGCACAGGCGTTTTCGAGTGCTTGTTGAACAATGCGTGCAGCTCGCTGGCGGTTCGCCCTGTGTCGAGGGCCCGACGGATCGAGGCCTCGCTGATGCGGTACACCATCGCCGCGCCCGCCGATTCCACCGTCGCCACCGACGCCAGTTGTTTGGCCAGGTCGCGTTGCAGCGGTCCGGGCACGATGACCGTCAGATCGGCCTGCAGCAGGAAGTGGTCGATGGGCGGGGGCAGCGCCTTGTCCATCGCGGCGATGACATCGTTTGGCGGGTCACCCGCGAGCATCTTCCGCGCCGGGCTGGCGATCGCGCCGCGGCCCACCACACCCAACGCATGCGCCTCGGTCAGCAGGTCGCCGACGGGGCCGGGTTGCAGCCGCACGGCCCAGCGGGGCCGTCGCCACGTCATCGCGCGTGACGCGGAGGTGGCGTCGACGCCAGCGCCCGCCGGCAGGTCGGCCAGCACGTCCAGCAGCAACCGCCGGTCCAGCGGGGCCGCCG
>JBKOYU010000018.1:0-10316 GCA_046725575.1 Actinomycetota bacterium
GAGCTTAAATGAACGCATGGCCGCTCCGATCAACGCCGCTGCGGTAGCCGCCTTGGCCGACGAGGTCATCGACTGGCGCTTCAAGGGCCTGCCGTCGGCGTGGTGGGGCCGCACCCCCGCGCAGATCTGCGAACAGGCACCCGATTTATTCGAAGGTGGGATTGCCGGCTCGGCCGGCGGTGGGGGCGCCGTCGGCCCGGTCTGCGTGCTGCGCGCCGAGCTGATGACCGCGGCCCTGTCCGCGGCGGGAGCGGAAAGAGCGGTCGATGTCTGCGTGGAGGTCGGTATGCCCGGCGGGCGCCGCGACGTGTCGTTCGACCAGGACGTGCCGGTGCCGCTCGGGCTGGCCGACAGCGCGGTCACCAAGCTCAACGATCAGCATGCGTATCTGCGGCTGGGCGCCGGTGCCAGCGTCGAGGTCGGCAGCTGGCTCGGGTTCGGCATCTCGCATCCGTGCACGGTGTTCGACAAGTGGCAGCTCATCCCCGAGCTCGATGCCGACGACCGGGTGGTCGGCCTGATCCGCACGTTCTTTTAACGGGCCTGCTTGAGGCGGCCGCGCTGACTGTCTCGGTTGCGCTCGAACACCAGCCGCAGGCCCTCCAGCGTGAGGTGCTGGTCGTAGTGCTGGACGGTGCGCATATCGGGCAGTAGCAGTGGTGCGGTGTGGCCGGTCGCGACGACGACGACATCGTCACCCGCAAACCCGTCCACGTCGTCGCGAATGCGCTGAACCAATCCGTCGACCAGGCCCGCGAACCCGAACACGGCGCCAGCCTGCATGCATTCGACGGTGTTCTTGCCGACCACCGACCGCGGCCGGGTCAGCTCGACGCGGCGCAGCGCCGCGGAACGCGCAGCGGCGGCGTCCGAAGAGACTTCGACGCCGGGAGCAATTGCGCCGCCGAGGAATTCGCCCTTGGCCGACACCACGTCGACGCAGATCGATGAGCCGAAGTCGACGACAATCGCCGCACGGCCGTACTTGTGGTAGGCCGCAAGGCAATTCACGATTCGGTCGGCCCCGACCTCTTTGGGATTGTCGACCAACAGCGGAATGCCCGTGCGCACGCCCGGCTCGATCAGCACATGGGGTACTGATGGCCAGTACTGGTCGAGCATCTCGCGCAGCTCGTGCATCACCGACGGCACCGTGGACAGCCCGGCGGCTCCGGTCAGGCGTTCGGAGTCGTCGCCGATCAGTCCATCGATGGTCAGCGCCAGCTCGTCACCGGTCACCTCTGACTCGGTGCGAATCCGCCAGTGCTGCGCCACTTTCGCGTGGTCGCCCGACCCGGAGATCAGGCCCACGACGGTGTGGGTGTTGCGGACGTCGATCGCGAGAAGCACGGGCTTACCGCGGCAACATCAGCCCGGCCGCATCGGCCGGGACGTAAGCGGGATCATGACCCAAGTCGATCTGCTTGTTGTCGGTGTCGACGAACACCACCCGGGGCTGATATGCCCTCGCCTCGGCGTCCTCCATGGTGCCGTAGGCAATCAGGATCACCAGGTCGCCTGGATGCACGAGATGCGCTGCGGCGCCGTTGATGCCGATCACACCGCTGCCGCGCTCACCGGTGATCGCGTAGGTGACCAGCCGTGCGCCGTTCTCGATGTCGACGATCGTGACCTGCTCGCCCTCGAGCAGGTCGGCCGCATCCATCAAATCGGCGTCGATCGTCACCGACCCGACATAGTGCAGGTTGGCCGCGGTGACGGTGGCGCGGTGAATCTTCGACTTGAGCATTGTCCGTAACATCAATTCCTCCAAGGCAATTCGTGGCTCTCGTCCGACCCGACCCGTGGGTGTCCGTCGGTGCCGGCGGTTGCTCCGATGTCGATGGCGATATTGTCCAAAAGCCTGGTGCTGCCCAGCCGGGCGGCCAGAAGCATGCGGGCGATGCCCTCGGCAGGCGCCGGCCCCAGCATCGGGTCGCGCACCTCCAGATAGTCGACGTCGATGGCGGGTACCTCATCCAGCACGGCGCGGGCCGCGTCCAACGCCGCTGCGGTGCCGCCGGACGCGGCGTACATGCCTGCCAGTAGCGCCGCCGACAGCGCGCCCGCCTGCTCGCGTTCGACGTCATCGAGGTAGCGATTGCGCGACGACATCGCCAGTCCGTCCGCTTCCCGCACGATCGGCACCCCGACGATCTGAGTGTCGACATTGAGGTCGGCGACCATCTGCCGCACCAGCACCAGCTGCTGGTAATCCTTTTCGCCGAAGAACGCGCGATCTGGCCGCACGATCTGCAGCAGTTTGAGCACGACCGTCAGCACACCTGCGAAATGCGTTGGGCGGGCGTCACCTTCGAGTTCCGCTCCCAGTGGCCCCGGGTGCACGGAGGTCCGCCTGCCGTCGGGGTACATGTCCGTGGCCGTCGGCGCGAACGCGATCTCGACGCCCTCGGCGCGAAGCGCCGCGAGATCGTCGTCGAGGGCGCGCGGGTAGGCGTCGAGGTCTTCGCCCGCACCGAACTGCAGCGGATTGACGAAGATCGACACCACCACGACGGCGCCCTGCACCCGCTTGGCGGCCCGGATCAGCGACAGGTGGCCCTCGTGCAGCGCGCCCATCGTCGGCACCAGCATCACCCTGCGGCCGGTCGCCCGCAGCGCTCTGGTGACTTCGGAGACGTCGCGCGGGCTGGAGTAGACGTTGAGGTCACCGGCGGTGAACTGCGGCTTGGACATTGTCATGGCTGTCCCGATGAATCTGAAAAGACTGCAAAAACCTCTTTGGGGGCGTGCGCGCGCTCCGCGGTGCGCAGCGAGTTGGCCCGATACGCCTGTGCCAGTTGCGGATCCACTTCGGCAAGCGCTCGCAGGTGACCGGCGACCGCGGACGCATCACCGCGCGCCACCGGGCCGGTCAGCGCCGCCTGCCCGCGCTGCAGCGCGTTTTCCACCGATGCCCTCGCCAACGGGCCGATTACCCGCTCGGCGATGCTACCCGGCGCGTCGCCAACAAGTTCTTGACCCAGCAGTTCCTGGCCCCACAGCGCGGCCCGCAGCGCCTCGACGGCGTCGAGCAGCACGGTGACGACGTGGTTGCTGGCATGGGCCAGCGCCGCGTGATACAGCGTGCGGGCGTCCTCGCGGACCCGGAACGGCTCGCCGCCGATCTCGAGCACCAGCGATTGCGCGATCGCGTACCCGACCTCGTCGGCGGCGGTGACGCCGAAGCAGGTGTCGGGCAGTCGCGCGATGTCCTCATCCGAGCCGGTGAACGTCATGGCGGGGTGAATGGCCAGTGGGATGCAGCCCTGCTCGGTCAGTGGCGCCAGCACGCCGATGCCGTTGGCACCCGAGGTGTGGGCGACGATTGTGCCCGGCCGCACCGCCGAGGTGGCCGCGAGGCCCGACACCAGCCCGGCGAGCTCCGCGTCGGGGACGGCCAGCAGCAACAGTTCGGCGCGGCCGGCGACGTCGTCGGGCGGCAGGACGGCGGTGTCGGGCAGGCGGCGCTGGGCGCGCTGCAGCGACGCGTGCGAGATCGCGCTGCACGCGACGACGACATGATCGGCGCGCTCCAGCGCCACACCGAGCGCGGTGCCGACCCGACCAGCGGAAATGATGCCGATCGTGAGCCGCGCCGGACGCAGTCCGTCGACGTGCTCCATCGCAGACGACCTCGCAAATTGTCGTGGTTTCTTCGTTCCGGTCCTGCGTTGCGGGTACCGGACGGTCGCTAAGAGCCTAGCTCACTCTTCGCGGCGCCTGCTACGCCCGCCTCCCGTAGGGGTGGCCTGCAGCCTCGCCAGCAGCTCGGCAACCGACTGCCCGCCGGTGTCTTCCGCGCTGCGGTGCCGCCGACCCGCGGGCTGAGGGGGCGGCGCCTCGGGCTCGGGATGTGGCGGGGGACCCCCGGATTCGGCGGCCAACGTCGGTGGCGTAGGCGGGCGTCCCGGATCGACGGCGTCCGGAGGCGCCGAGTGGCGCCCGCGGCGAGGTTCTGCGGGCGGAGCCTGCATGGCCGGTTCGGGTGCCCGTCGCCTGCCGACATATTCGCCGGCCGACCCGTTTTCGCTTGTCGGCTGAGCCGACGACACCCAGTTGCTGCCCGGTGTGCCTGCGGGGGCCCACTCTCCCTCGGCCGGCGCGGGCTGCCACTCCGACGGCGTCTGTGCGACCGGCTCCGGCTCGGGGCGGGGCGGGGGTGGTGGCGGAGGCGGTTCGGGCGGCGGGGCGGGCGGCCGCTCCTGTTGCGGTGGTTGCCAAGTGAATTGGGGCTCGGGCGTGGGTTGCGCGACCGGCTCAGGTGGCGGCTGCGGTGGCGGTGACGGTGGTGACCACGCGCGCGGCTGCTCCTCCACGCGATGGCGCCGCCGATCCTGTTCCGTCTCCGACGGTCTGCGGTGCGCACCGCCATAACTCGGCGGCGTCCCCCACTCGGCCTCGGGCGGATGGGGTTCGGCAGGCACGTCGATGATCGGGCTTTCCTCAGTGTTTGCGTCGAAGTCCTCGCGGTCTTCGGTGTCGATCCGGCTGGCGGTGACCCTACCCGCGTATTCCGCGGCGCGCGGCCAGTCGCTGTACGCGCTGCTGCGATCGGTTTCGAGCGCAGGCCGGTGCGACAGGTCGGCGTCGAACAGAATCTCCAGATTGGCGCGGAGCGCTGCCAGTTCCGCCCGCAAGCCGGCGACCTCATCAGCCGCCTGGGCACGTATTTCGGACGCCAGCTCGCGGCGCAGCTGCGTCTCCACAGACAGCTCGTACTCCCGGCGCGCCGAGATCTCGCGGTCCAACTGCAAGTCGTAGACGAGCTTGAGATCCCGCACCTTGGCCTGGTCGATATCGCTTTGTCTGCGATAGATGACCGACACGAATGCCGCCACCACCGCGGCCCACAACGCCAGGATGACGGCCAGCTTGAGCAACTCCACCCGGTTGGTGAACACCAGGGCAGAACTCGCCCCGATGGCGAGCACCAGCAACACCGTCAGGAGCAACCAACCCGGCCTGCGGGCGCCGCGCCGAGCGCGCGTACCGCGAGACAGATCGGTCATGGGCCGACTGTACCCGCCACAGGTCATCTCGCGTGTCGACCAATTCGGCGATTCGGCCGACGACGCCGCGAGTCAGCTACTCCGTTGCCCCGTCGGCGTTGTCCGGCGGCTCTTGTGGTGACTTGCAGCAATGCTGAAGCCATAGCGCAGCAACCACCAGCGCGAGCGCGCTGACCGCCGCCACGACCGCTCCCGCGGTGTCCTCGCCCGCCACCCGCAGCGTGCTGCGGCGCGGCAAAAGATAAACGAGCACCGCAATCCACCAGCCGAGCACAAGGGCGCCCACCCAGGCCGACGCCTTCGCGATCAATACGGACCGCGCCACCGCCAGCGGATGCAGCCAACCGCGCGCGTCGCCGATTTCGCCCTTGTTGATCTTGGCCCGCACATAGAACGCCCAGCCGGCCTCGACGGCGGCAACGGCAAGCAGTGACACCCCGGTCCACACGTCGATCGGCGGGAAGTAGCGGTACAGCAGCACCACGACCATGTAGCCCACGACGGCGACGAGCACCGACGCGGCCGTCAGGTCACGCTTGCGGGTGGGTCCCATCAGCCCAGCGCCAACTCGGTGAGGCGCACGCCGTCGCACTCGGCCGGGTCGAGTTCGTCGACCAGCTGCGCGATGGGACGCGGTTCGCCCGCGACCGTCAGCGTGGCATCGGGGTCCACCGCCAGCCACGGGATCAGCACGAAGGCCCGCAGATGCGCCAACGGGTGGGGTAGCGTCAGTCCTTCGTCGCGCGACGTCACCTCATAGTCGCCCTCATGGCACGTGATGAGATCCACATCAAGGGTGCGCGGACCCCAGCGCTCACCGCGCACCCGGTGGGCGGCTTGTTCCAGCTCCTGTGCGCGGCGCAGCCAACCGTGGCAGTCGAGCGCGGGATCTTCGGCGATCAGCACCGCGTTGAGGAACGGGCCCTGCTCGACGCCGCCCCAGGCCTTTGTCTCGTACGCCGGCGACACCGCGCGCACCGCGCCGTCGAGCCCGTCGACCACGGACTGCAGTCGCGCCAGTCGATCGCCGAGGTTCGACCCGATGGACAACACGACTCGGCTCACGCCTCGACTCCCGCTCGCTCCGGTCCTCGCTCGTTCCTCGCTGCGATCCTCACTCGCGATCGTCTTCGGGTGCTCATGCCTCGACTCCCGCTCGCTCCGGTCCTCGCTTCGGGCGGGAGCTTGCGGCTCGCCCCATCGAATTCGGTCTCGCTGCGATCCTCACTCGCGATCGTCTTCGGGTGCTCATGCGGCACCGCCACGTCCGCCGCGCCTTGAACGTAGCGCTGTGACAGCCACGTCGGAGAACTGCAACGGAATTGGCGCCGACGGCTTGTGCACGACGACCTCCACCGCATGCACGCGTTCGTCGGCCATCACGTCGTCGGCGATCGCGCCTGCGACCGTCTCGATGAGCTTTCGTGGCGGTCCCGCGACGATGTCGGCGGCCCGCTGCGCAAGCGTGCCGTAGTCGAGGGTGTCGGCGAGGTCGTCGCTGGCGGCAGCGGTCGCCAGATCGATCCACACCGTGATGTCGACGACGAAGTCCTGGCCGTCGCGCCGTTCGTGATCGAACACACCGTGGCGGCCGCGAACGGTCAAGCCGCGCAATTCGATTCGGTCAGCCATTGCTCCACGCCTCGAGCACTTTGAGCGCGTCGACGGACGCGCGCACGTCGTGCACGCGCACACCCCACGCCCCGTGCAGGCCCGCCAGCGCGGAGATCACCGCGGTGGCGGTCTCCCGGCCGCCCGGTGGCCGCGGTTCGCCGTCCGGACCGGCGAGCAATGTTCCGAGGAAACGCTTGCGGGACGCCCCGACGAGTACCGGGATGCCGGTGCCGACGAATTCGGGCAGCGCGCGTAGCAACGCCCAATTGTGTTCTGCGGTCTTGGCGAAACCCAGGCCGGGATCGATGATCAGCCTGGCGGGATCGACACCCGCGTGCACGGCGGCGTCGACTCCGGCCAGCAGCTCGTCGCGAACCTCGACGACCACGTCGCGGTAGGCCGGCACTTCGTGCGGCCGATCCGCGCCGACCGAGCGCCAATGCATCAGCACCCACGGCACTTTCGCGTCGGCCAGAAGCGGCGCCATGTTGGGGTCGGCGCGCCCGCCGGACACGTCGTTGACGATCTGCGCACCGTTTTCCAGCGCCGCCTGCGCGACCGCGGCGTGCATGGTGTCGATGCTGACCGTGATGCCTTGCCCCGCAAGCTCTTTGATCACCGGCAGCACGCGTGCGGACTCGATCCGGGGGTCGACGCGGGTGGCACCGGGACGGGTCGACTCGCCGCCCACGTCGACGATGGCTGCGCCCTCGGCGGCCAGTGTCAGGCCATGTTCGACGGCGCGGTCACGGTCGAGGAACAATCCCCCGTCGGAGAACGAGTCGTCGGTGACGTTGACGACCCCCATCACCTGCACGCACTTTCCCGAAGGGACCATAGGCCTGGGTGGGCTCACTTCCGCAAGATGAGTTCCAGCGCCTCGGACCGTGACGACGCATCGCACTTGAATTGGCCACGCACCGCCGATGTGGTGGTGACCGCTCCTGGCTTGCGCACGCCGCGCATCGACATGCACAGGTGCTCGGCCTCGACCACCACGATGACGCCGCGCGGATCGAGCTTGCGCATCAGCGCGTCGGCGATCTGCGCCGTCAACCGCTCCTGCACCTGCGGCCGCTTGGCATACAAATCCACCAGCCGCGCGATCTTCGACAGCCCGGTGACCCTGCCGTCCTTGCCGGGGATGTAGCCGACGTGCGCCACGCCGTGGAACGCCACCAGGTGGTGCTCGCAGGTGGAGTACAGCGGGATCTGCTTGACCAGCACCAGCTCGTCGTGCTGTTCGTCAAAGGTGGTGTCCAGCACGGTGTCCGGGTCAGTGTAGAGCCCGGCGAACATCTCCTTGTACGCGCGCGCCACCCGCGCCGGGGTGTCCTCCAACCCGTGTCGGTCGGGATCCTCCCCGACAGCGATCAACAACTCTCGCACCGCAGCTTCCGCGCGAGGTTGGTCGAAGTCCGGTCTGGTGAACGTGGCCGAATTGTTGTGCGACCGCGTCATCGATGCCTCCGTTCAGTCAGCCGTGAGCCAGCGGATTAGGGCCGACTGTTGTCCTGGCCCGGATCCTCTTGGCCCGGCGCGGGTGGGGTTCCCTGCGGGGCGGGTTGTCCGGGCTGCGGATGGGGCTGATACGGCGGATAAGGCGGCGGAGCCGCTCCGGCGGCGACATTGGGGTTCTGCCAGTGCGGCGGCGGGTACCAGTACCCCTGCTGCGGGTGCTGTTGGGTCGGAGGCTGTCCCTGCGGCGGCCAGCCCGGCGCGTGCCAACCGGCGGGGGCGCCGTAGTCGGGCTGGGTCGGCGCGTTAGCGGGAATTCCGTTGGATGCGGAGGGATTCGAGCCATTTGTGCCGTTCTGGTGGGCCTGGCGCGTTGCGGCCTCCTGGCTCGCCTGCGCGATCGCGGCCTTGAACGCCGGCTCGGGAACCGGCTTCGGCCACTCTTCGCCGCGCTCGATCGCCAGCTCGCCGGGCGTCTTGATCGGCGGCTTGTCGGACGGGACGCGACCGCCGAAGTCGTCGAACATGGTCAGGCGCGGCCGCTTCTTCACGTCGGCGAAGATGGCTTGCAGCTCGGCGCGGTGCAGGGTTTCCTTCTCCAGCAGCTCGCCTGCGAGCGTGTCGAGCACGTCGCGGTACTCGGTGAGAATCTCCCACGCCTCGGTGTGCGCGGCCTCGATGAGCTTGCGGACCTCGTCATCGATGTCGCGGGCGACGTCGTGCGAGTAGTCGGGCTGCGTTCCCATCGTGCGGCCCAAGAACGGGTCGCCGTGCTCGGTGCCGTACTTGACCGCGCCGAGCTTGGCGCTCATGCCGTATTCGGTGACCATTGCCTTGGCGATCTTGGTGGCCTGATCGATATCGGACACCGCGCCCGTCGTCGGCTCGCGGAACACCAGCTCCTCGGCCGCGCGTCCGCCCATCGCGAACACCAGCCTGGCGATCATCTCGGAGCGGGTCATCAGCCCCTTGTCGTCCTCGGGCACAGAGACGGCGTGACCGCCGGTGCGGCCGCGGGCCAGGATCGTCACCTTGTAGATCGGCTCGATGTCGGGCATCGCCCAGGCAGCGAGCGTATGACCACCCTCGTGGTACGCGGTGATCTTCTTTTCCAGCTCGCTGATCACGCGGCTCTTACGGCGCGGCCCGCCGACGACACGGTCGACGGCCTCCTCCAACGCGGGACCGGTGATGATCGTGCCGTTCTCGCGAGCGGTCAGCAGCGCGGCCTCGTTGATGACGTTGGCCAGATCGGCGCCGGACATGCCGACGGTGCGCTTGGCCAGTCCGTCCAGGTCGGCGTCGGGCCCTATCGGCTTGCCCTGCGAATGCACCCGCAGGATGGACTTGCGGCCGTTGAGGTCGGGGTTGGACACCGGGATCTGGCGGTCGAACCGCCCGGGGCGCAGCAACGCGGGGTCGAGGATGTCGGGCCGGTTGGTGGCCGCGATCAGGATGACGCCAGCGCGTGGGTCGAAGCCGTCCATCTCGACCAGCAGCTGGTTCAGCGTCTGCTCACGTTCGTCGTGACCGCCGCCCAGGCCGGCGCCACGCTGACGGCCGACCGCGTCGATCTCGTCGACGAAGATGATGCAGGGGCTGTTCTGCTTGGCCTGCTCGAACAGGTCACGCACCCGCGAGGCGCCGACGCCGACGAACATCTCGACGAAGTCCGAGCCGGAGATGGTGAAGAACGGCACACCGGCCTCGCCGGCGACGGCGCGGGCCAGCAGCGTCTTGCCGGTGCCGGGCGGCCCGTACAGCAGCACGCCCCTGGGGATCTTGGCGCCCAGCGCCTGATAGCGCGACGGGTTCTGCAGGAAGTCCTTGATCTCGTAGAGCTCTTCGACGGCCTCGTCGACGCCTGCCACGTCGGCGAAGGTGGTCTTGGGCATGTCCTTGGACAGCTGCTTGGCCCGCGACTTGCCGAAGCCGAAGCCCATCCGGCCGCCGGTCTGCATGCGGGAGAACATCACGAACAGCCCGACGAGCAGCAGCAGCGGCAACAGATAGATCAGCAGCGACCCGAGCATGCTGCCCTGGTTCACCACGGTGTTGGTCTTCGCGTTCTTGCTTTGCAGGGCGTCGAACAGCGTCACCGCGTAGCCCGTCGGGTACTTGGCGATGACCTTGTCGCTGTTCTCGGTGTCGGCGTTGCCGTTCTTGAGCTCCAGCCGCAGCTGCTGCTCACGGTCGTCGATCTGCGCGCTCTTGACGTTGTCGCTGTTGATC
>JBKOYU010000867.1:0-2082 GCA_046725575.1 Actinomycetota bacterium
TCACATTCGACGCGATTCGCCCCGGCGTGTCGGCACTAGGCCATGGGGGGTGCCCTGAGACCTATCGCACGTGAGCCCAAATCCCCAAATCAACAACAGTTTTCGTCACCAAAGCTGGGTGGCCAGCAACGGCGTGCGACACCGTATCCGTGATTCATCTGATGAAAACGGAGCAATTTACCGTGGATAACTGCTGATATCCATGAAACACGTGGGAACTTGGCTGTATGCCGAAGGGTCCTGGTGCACCAAGTATCGCGGAATTGAGTTACCCGCAGTGGCTTTCGGCGTTTCTAGCTCTAGCCGATCGGGCGGTTCGAAAGCCTTCGGCGCACACGGCCAACGCGTACAAGCAGGACTTCACCGCCATCGCCGCGCTGTTGGCTGGCGACTCACGACGAATCGAGGACCTGAAGCCGGACTCGATCACAAAGAACGCAATGCGCACCGCGTTCGCGGCCTACGCTGAGAGCCACGAGCCCGCATCGATCCGACGCTGTTGGTCGACGTGGAATACGTTGTGCACCTTCCTCTAGCGAATTGCTTGAGTCCAACCCAATGCCGTTGATAGGTCTTGTCGCCATGGGCGATTGCCACGGAGCCCGTCCCGTCCGCGGAGGAGTCCGCGGTGCCTTTGTCTACCCGCGTTTCGCCGTTGGCCGACACGCTCACATTGGGTTCGGCAGACGCCACCCATGGCGTCGCGGCCAGCCCTGCTCCGACGCCCAGGGCGATCGCTAGCGCGCCGATGCGCCCGACGTATTTCGCATACCCCATGGTAATTCCCCCTGCCGGCAAAGCCGCGCGCGGTTGGGCGGTGTTAGCTTGATAGCGAGGGCAGCATCGAACCTCGTCAGAGCATGAGTGCTCGACTACCTGTTTGGAAGCCGGCGCTGCCCGGCGAGCTGAGAAGCGGTGGCCCCCGATGACCCGCGCTTGATCTAGTTTGTTTGTATTCATCATCACGCTGTCCGATGCCGAAAGAAGACCGGCGCCGAATGTGCGTGTGCGGCAGAGTATTACAGCATGCGGTCGGGAAAACCACACAATCGTCACAGCGGATCCGAGGTGCTTGCGATCGCAAATAGCCACTAACTGCGAGCACATGCAGCGGCAAACACGCTGAACGTTAGAATGATTTTTCCACTTTACATTGGGTAATCGCCTGCAGCGCCAGCGAGGGCTGGTGGCGGTCACCGTTTCGCCTTAGCTCTCGAAATCACATCACCGGACCCAACCGCTGTCTGTGTCGGGCTTGATGACCGCGCTATGCCGTGGACCGGCGAGTCCCCTGTCACGTCGCCGTGACGTAGATGTCGGGCTTCCATCGCACGTTCCCCGGGCGATTCCATCGCGAAATCATACGGCGAGTCCTCCCGGAAGGCGTCCATCTCCCGACGCAGTGCGTCCAGATGGATCTTGGCGCGCTCCAGCTTCTTACGGGCGCTCGGGATGCCGCTGATTGTCACTGTCGTTCTACACGCCGCAGAACCGTTTGCCATCGTGCAAGCCTGGCGTGTCGGCGCAGATCAGCAGCTCCTCCAGCCACACGTCCTTCCCGCTGGGGTTATGCAGCTCTCCGACCGGTTGCCACGCCCTACCCGATCCCCCAGACGGGCCCGTCGGCGAAATGCTGCACGCCACCAATCGCTTACCGATGCGCGCATCGCACCTGCATTTCAAGTTGACCGCGCGCGGCATGCGCACGCCGGTCACCCCCATCTTTGTGCGCGGCGACGTGTTCCTGGCGAGCGCTAGCGTATTCGATGTCAAAGGGTCACTTATCAAGGATTTCGTCGTGCAATCAGCGGGCACCCCAACCCCGGACGCCCGCGACCTCGGCAACCAGACCTGGGGCGCGCGTTCATTTCGACATCGTCGTGGCGCCCTCCGGGCGCCTGACACACAAAGAAGGGACAGATAGATGACAAATGTGACGATCTTCGGAGGAACCGGCTACGCCGGGAGCCACATCGCCCGCGAAGCCGTCAAGCGCGGACACGCCGTGGTCTCCTACAGCCGCAAGCCGCCGGACGAACCGATAAATGGGGTGCGCTACGTCACCGGCACGATATTGTCCGA
>JBKOYU010000419.1:0-5920 GCA_046725575.1 Actinomycetota bacterium
ACGTCCGGTCGATCAATCCTGCTGCGGAGATCTTGCCAACGTCTGCGACCCGCGGTGACGGCCTCGATGCGTGGTACGACTGGGTCCACACTTCGGCCTCCACCAGTTTCGGTGTATCCGAAGGCAGCTCGACGCAACCAACGGCTCCACACCATCGAATCCGCGTCGCACCAACGCCGCCCCGGTGAAGTCGTCATCAGCGGTGTAGTCGTTAGTCACCACCACGGTCGCCAGACCGGCAGCGGTTGATGCACGCAAACCCGGCTCCGAATCCTCGATCACCAAAGCGTTTTGCGGGGAAACGCTAAGCAGGTCGAGCGCTCGAAGGTACACCTCGGGGTCGGGCTTCAGCCGGCTTACGTCGTCTCCGGTCACGATCGTCTCGACGATTCCGTCGCCGAGCAGCCGCATCAGCAGCGGCTCCACCCAGGCGCGCCGACCGGTTGTGGCCACCGCGATCCGAATGCCCTCATCGACCAAAGTCGTCACCAGGTCGATCAGTCCAGGTCTGGCCAGCACATCGCCCGCGATGATCCGCTGACGAAAGAACGTGGTTTTCGTCCTACGTATGTCGGCGGCCAACCCGTCCGCCGAGTTCCCGAACCCTCGTGCCCGCAGGTCGGCCGCAATCCTGCGCCGGGCGCCAGCGATCTTCAATAGCGTTCCGTATTCCTCTGGCCCCCAGCTTATTTCAATGCCGTGCGCGGCGAACTGCCGCATTGAAGGCCACCCGGTCGCCATCGCGCTCGGTATCGGCCAACGTGCCGTCCACGTCGAAGATCACCGCCGAAAGGACCGGAGAACCGAGCCGCCCCGATTCGCTGATGTCAGCCAACCGTCACCGCCACCCGTGCAGACACCGATACGCATCGATCGCGCCCCAAGGCCTCGACCAATCCGGAAGTGACAGTGCTCTTGCCGGCGCCACTGTCACCGGCGACCGCAAGCATGACCGGTCGGCGACGATCGCCAACGGCACGCCCGATTCGGATAGTCTTGTCGGGCAACGTATTCAATCACCCCAGCCTGCTGCCTGACCGAGGGCGGTGAACGCGGCGTTGGCAATCGCCGTCGGTGTCAGCCCCAGATGTGCGGCCACCTGCGGTCCCGGTCCGCTTTCGCCGAACCGGTTCAAACCCACGACCTCATCCCGGTCGCCCGCGATAGCGCGCCATCCAGTCGGAACCCCGGCTTCCGCCCACACCACCGGAACGTCGGGCAACACCCGCCGGTCGCGAGATAGTGCCTCCTGCAGCCGTTCTCGCCACATGACCGAGATCACCGCGGCGCGCACCCCTCGAGCCGCGAGCAGGTCGGCCGCCTCCACCGCGAGCGACACCTCCGAACCGCTCGCGGCGAGCACCACATCGGCCTCATCCGGATCTGCGCTTACTACCCGGAAGCCGCGCTCGTGGACGCCGGCCAACCCGTCAGCCGACAGCGTCGGCAGGTTCTGCCGGGTCAGGACCAGCGCCGTCGGGCCGGTTAGGTTTTGGGCGGCGATCTCCCAGGCCAGCGCCGTTTCAACAGCGTCTGCCGGGCGGAGCACCGTCAGCCCGGGAATCACGCGCAGAGATTCGACATGTTCGATCGGCTGATGCGTCGGCCCGTCCTCGCCCACGTAAACAGAGTCATGTGTGAACACGTAGATGACCGGCTGTCTCATGAGCGCAGACAACCGCAGTGCCGGTCGCAGATAGTCGGCGAAGACCAGAAATGTGCTGCCGAACGGCCGCAGGCCGCCGTGGAGCGAGATGCCGTTCATAACCGCCGCCATCGCGTGCTCACGGATGCCGAAATGAATAGTGCGACCGGCAAAGTCACCGGCCTTCACGTCCCCGCCGGGAATGGCGGTGTTGGTGGAACCGGCTAGGTCGGCCGACCCGCCTACCAGAGCGCAGTACTCGGGGGCGAGGGCGTTCAGCGCCGCACCCGACGCCTGACGGGTGGCGAGCCGGCCCGGCGCGGCCGAGTCGAGCAGCGGCGCAAGGACTTCGGTGTCCGGCGGAGGGGGTACTCGGTCGAGCGGGAAGTCGACGGCAAGCTGCGGATGATCGGCGGTCCAGTTGGCGTAGGCGTGAATCCACTCCACCCGCGCCGCGGCCCCGTCGTCCGCGATGGCCGCGGTAACCGATCGAAGGTTCCCTGGCACGTAGAAGGCGGTCGAGGGCCAGTCGAAGTTCGCGCGCATGGCCGCGATTGTTTCGGCGCCCAACGGGCTGCCGTGCACCTTCGAGGTGCCCTCGACACCCGGTGCGCCATAGCCGATCGTCGTCCGCAATTTGATGAACGTGGGAGCCGACTCGACTGCGCGAGCCTCCGCCAGCGCCTGATCGATTGCACCGACGTCGTTTCCGTCCTCGACGGAAAGTGTGTGCCAACCGTTGGCGGCGAACCTACCGATGGCATCGTCGCCGCAACTGACCTCCGCAGGACCGTCGATCGTGATGTTGTTGTCGTCGAAGATGACCGTAAGCCGTCCAAGCCCGAGCCGTCCGGCCAGCGAGGCGGCTTCGTGGCTGATGCCCTCCATCAGGTCGCCATCGCCGGCCAGCACCCAGGTGCGGTGGTCGACGATGCGATGCTCGCCGTCGTTGCAGCGCGCCGCAAGCATCCGCTCGGCCAGCGCCATCCCGACAGCGTTGGCCAAGCCCTGGCCGAGCGGACCTGTCGTGGTCTCGACACCGGGCGTCACACCGAACTCCGGATGTCCAGGGGTGCGCGAGCCGAGCTGACGGAATTGCGCCAGTTCGTCCAGCGCCAGGTCGTAGCCGAAGACGTGCAGCAACGCATACAACAGCGCCGAGCCGTGACCTGCCGACAAGACGAACCGGTCCCTGTCGGGCCACCGTGGGGCCGCCGGGTCGTGTCGCAGGTGTCGCGACCACAGCACCCATGCCGCGGGAGCGGCACCGAGAGGCAGCCCGGGGTGGCCACTGTTGGCCGACTGCACAGCGTCGGCCGCCAAGAAGCGCAGTGTGGTGATCGCCAGCCGGTCGACCTCGTCGGTGAGAATCTCTCCGCTGCCCGTGGTGCTCGCCGCGATGCTCATCGTGACTCGATTCCGGCGGCGGCCGCACCGCGCAAGGCCGCCACCCGATCCTCGAGCGTGCCGGGCCCATTGAACAGTGCAGAGCCTGCGCAGAACACGTCCGCGCCCGCGTGGGCGGCCGCACCGATCGTCGCGTCAGCGATCCCGCCGTCCACCTCCAGTTCGATATCGAGACCCCGCATGTCGATCTCCGCTCGGGCCGCGGCGATCTTGTCCTCCATCGCGGCCAGATACTGCTGACCGCCAAATCCGGGGTTTACGGTCATCACGAGAAGAAGGTCGACGAGATTCAGAACGTTCCTGACCGCCTCCAGCGGCGTGGATGGGTTCAGGGCGACGCCCGCTCGTGCACCCAAATCGGCTATGGCACACAGCGTTCGGTGCAGGTGCCGGGTGGCTTCGGCGTGGACGATGACGATTTCGCAGCCCGCTTCGACCCACCGCGGCAGCATCGGGTCGGGATCCTCGACCATCAGATGCGCCTCGAAACCCATTGACACATGCCCACGATTGGCAGCGACGACATCGGGCCCGAAGGTGAGGTTCGGTACGAACCGGCCATCCATCACGTCCCACTGGATCCGGTCGACTCCGGCCTTCTCCAGCCGTCTGACTTCTTGGCCCAGCTCTGAAAAGTCCGCAGGCAGAACTGAAGCAACGAGCGTCGGCACGCGCGGGTTCATCCAACCTCCTCTTGGTTGGCAGCGATGCTAGGGAGCCGATCGCAGCGCCGGTTCCCCCTGTGCGGGGGATTGAGCGGGTTATTTGTCGCGATACCGGGGAAAGTCGCATGACTGCGTGGTGGTCGGCCTCTATCGTGTGTCCATGGTGACGGCGGTCACAAGTCCGGTGCGACTTGTTCTGGTGGATGACCACGAGATGGTCATCGAGGGTCTCAAGGCGATGCTCGCCGGCTTTGGAAGCAGGGTGCGTGTCGTAGGACAGGCCGTCGGAGTCGAGCGGGCGGTCAATGTTGTCGACAGCCTCGATCCCGACGTGGTGCTGTGCGACGTGCGGATGCAGGGCTCGAGCGGGCTCGACCTGTGTTTGGCTCTGCGCCAACGCAATCCGGACCGCAAGGTCGTGATGTTGTCGGTATACGACGACGAGCAGTATCTGTTTCAGGCACTGCGCGTCGGCGCGTCGGGCTACCTGTTGAAGAGCATCAGCAGCGACGATCTCGTCCGCCAGCTCGAGCTGGTGCGAACCGGCGAGAGCGCAATCGATCCTGGCCTGGCTGCACGAGCCGTCGACACCGCATCGAGGTTGCAGCGCGATGAGTTCTGGCCAGGCGCCCGACAGGGCTTGACCCAGCGGGAAAGCGAGATCTTGTCGTACATGGTGACCGGCCTGTCGAATCGTGGCATCGCGAACAAACTGGTGATCGGCGACGAGACAGTCAAGAGTCACCTGCGGTCCGTCTACCGCAAGCTCGGGGTGAGCGACCGGACCAGCGCTGTGGCGACTGCCTTGCGAGAAGGTATCTACCAGTGAGTAATCCGGCGCCTGCCCCGCCGGTGGGCCGAGGCGACCGAGCCAATGCCGTGCGCGATCTGGTCGAGGCCGACCGTGAACTGGCTCTGCTACGTGAGCTGATTCAGGCATCGTCGAGTGGTCCCGGGGTAGAGCCGCTCGCGGCTGCGGCGGCGCGAATGATCATCGATGCCACCGGCACCGACGTCTGTTTCGTCCACGTACTCGACGACACTGACCGCTCATTGACTCTTGCTGGCGCGACGCCACCGTTCGACCGTGAGGTCGGCCGGATTCGCCTGCCCTTGGGTTCGGGGATCTCGGGTTGGGTCGCCAGCCATCGCCAGCCAGTAGTGATCACTGAGAACAAGGAGTCCGACCCCCGATATGTCCCCATCGACACGTTGCGGGATTCGGATTTCACGTCGATGGTGTCGGTGCCGATGGAGACCGATCCTGGCGGACTGGTCGGCGAACTGACCGTGCACACGGTCGAACGGCGCGAGTTCACGCCTGGTGACGTGGAGCTGCTACTGGTGATCGGGCGCCTCATTGCCGGTGCTCTGGATCAAGCCAGGTTGCATCGCCAGCTCGTGGTTAGGGAGCGGGCACACGAGAACTTCGTCGAGCAGGTGATCGAGGCCCAAGAGATCGAGCGGCGACGGCTGGCCGGCGATATCCACGACGGGATCTCGCAGCGCCTGATCACCCTGTCCTACCGTCTCGACGCCGCGGCCCGAGCAGTCGGCGACGACCCCGACGAGGCGTCCGTACAGCTCGAAGCCGCGCGTGAACTCGTCGAGCTAACGCTTCAGGAGGCGCGGGCAGCCATCGGTGGCTTGCGGCCGCCCGTGCTGGACGACCTCGGCTTGGCCGGTGGGCTCGCCAGTCTGGCCCGCTCGATACCTCAGATCCGGCTTGATGTCGACCTGGCCGACACCCGCCTGCCCGAGCACATCGAACTCGCTCTTTACCGGATCGCCCAGGAGTGTCTGCAAAACGTTGTGAAACACGCCGACGCCTCGGTGGCGCGACTTGTGTTCGCCGTCGACGACGCCACCGCCCGGCTTGAAATCGTCGATGACGGAGTCGGTTTCAATACGCTCGAGCACCCGCTGGGCAGTGACGAGACACGCGGCTTCGGCCTGCTGTCGATGTCGGAACGCGCTGAGCTCGTCGGGGGACGGCTCAACATCCGGTCAAGACCCGGCTCCGGCACCTCGGTGACGGCTACGATTCCGCTTCCGCCCACGCGGAGTTAGACCACCGCGTGCTGGATCATTGCGGGCCTCACCCAGGCGGTGGAGCTACAGGGTGAGTTAATAAACTATTCGGTTCAGATTCGATGACCGATTCTCAATAGACACGTTGATCTTCCGGTGGCAGGATTCATGC
>JBKOYU010000448.1:0-3227 GCA_046725575.1 Actinomycetota bacterium
ACACCAAGGTGAGCAGGCTCGCCTTGAAGCCGTTGTCGTCCTGGGGCAGTGACGGGTCACCGGGGGTGTCGACGATGCTCTCCGGTCCGAGGTTGCTTGCGCTGGTGGCCAGCGGGTCGTACCCGTCACCGGCCATCGACGGGCGGCTCTGGAAGTACTTCGGCAGGGCGTTGCCATTGCTATCCGTGAATGACTGCCCAATCAGGCTGCTGCCCACTGGCTTTCCGCCGGCCTCGACGATCGACCCGTTGGCGTTGTCGCGCAGGCCGGGCAGCTGTGCGATCAGCCAGATGGCGATCGGGTATGCGAGGCCGACGATGACGGTGAGCACCAGCAGTGCCCGCAGCGCCGCGGTGTGTTGGCGAACAAGGTTGGAGAATTTCATGTCACATTCCCGGGAAGAGTTGGACGACCAGGTCGATCAGCTTGATGCCGATGAACGGCGCGATGATGCCGCCGAGTCCGTAGACGTAGAGGTTGCGGCTCAACAGCTTTGACGCGCTGCTCGGCGTGTAGCGCACACCCCTTAGCGACAATGGGATCAGCACGACGATGATGATCGCGTTGAAGATCACCGCCGACAGGATCGCCGACTGCGGGCTGTGCAGCCGCATGATGTTCAGCAGGTCCAGGGCGGGGAACAGCACGACGAACATCGCCAGAATGATCGCGAAGTACTTCGCGATGTCGTTGGCGATCGAAAATGTCGTCAACGCGCCGCGGGTGATGAGTAACTGCTTGCCGATCTCGACGATCTCGATGAGCTTGGTTGGGTCCGAGTCGAGATCGACCATGTTCCCGGCTTCTTTGGCCGCCGACGTACCGGTGTTCATGGCCACGCCGACGTCGGCCTGCGCCAGCGCTGGGGCGTCGTTGGTGCCGTCACCCGTCATCGCGACCAGCTTGCCGCCGGCCTGCTCGCGCATAATGAGCGCCATCTTGTCCTCGGGAGTGGCCTCGGCGAGGAAGTCGTCGACGCCCGCCTCGTCGGCAATGGCCTTGGCGGTCAAGGGGTTATCTCCGGTGATCATCACCGTGCGGATGCCCATCCGGCGCATCTCGTCGAACCGCTCGCGCATGCCCTGCTTGACGACGTCCTTGAGATGGATGACGCCGAGCACCGAGGCTGTGCCGTCGATGACCTGTCCGACAACCAGGGGCGTGCCGCCCGCCGCGGAGATGCCGTCGACGATGTCGCCGAGTTCGGTTGGCACGTCGCCGCCTTCGGAGCGCACCCAGTCGGCGACCGAGCTGGCTGCCCCCTTGCGCAGGCGGTGGTTGTTGTTCAGGTCAACGCCGGACATCCGTGTCTGGGCGCTGAACTCGACCCAGTGCGCCTTGTCGAGTTCGCCCGGGGTACGGGCACGCAGCCCGTACTCCTGCTTTGCGAAGACGACGATGGACCGGCCTTCCGGCGTCTCGTCGGCGAGGCTGGACAACTGCGCGGCATCAGCCAGCGCTTCGGGCGTTACGCCGGTGAGCGGCACGAACGCCGCGGCCTGCCGGTTGCCCAGCGTGATAGTTCCGGTCTTGTCGAGCAGCAGCGTGTTGACGTCGCCGGCGGCCTCCACGGCGCGACCCGACATGGCCAGCACGTTGCGCTGCACCAGCCGGTCGATGCCGGCGATGCCGATCGCCGACAGCAGTGCGCCGATCGTTGTCGGGATCAGGCAGACCAGCAGCGAGACCATCACGATGCCGGATATGCCGTTGCCGGTCAGCGCCAGCGAATCCGGGACACCGGGGTTGTTGGCCTTGGAGTAGATCGCGAGCGGCTGCAGGGTCGCGACGGCGAACACGAAGATGATCGTCAGCGACGCGAGCAGGATGTTGAGCGCGATCTCGTTGGGTGTCTTCTGCCGGTTGGCGCCTTCGACGAGCGCGATCATCCGGTCGATGAAGCTCTCGCCGGGCTTCTGCGTGATCTTGACAACGATGCGGTCGGACAGCACCGTGGTGCCGCCGGTGACCGCCGAGCGGTCGCCACCGGATTCGCGGATGACTGGGGCCGATTCGCCGGTGATTGCCGACTCATCCACCGACGCAATGCCTTCCACGACGTCACCGTCGCCGGGGATGGTCTGGCCGGCCTCCACCACGACGATGTCGCCCTGCTGCAGCAGCGGAGCGGCGACTTCGTCTTCGCGGCCGGGAGCGCCCGGGGTCCAGCCGATGAGCCTGCGGGCCATGGTCGAGGTCTTGGTCTTGCGCAACGTCTCGGCCTGCGCCTTGCCGCGGCCCTCGGCGACGGCCTCGGCGAGATTGGCGAAAACGACTGTCAGCCATAGCCATACCACGGTCAGCCAGCTGAACCAGGACGGATCGGCGATCGCCAGGATCGTGCTCCAGACCGCGCCGATCTCGACGATGAACATGACCGGGTTGCGCCACAGCGTGCGCGGATCGAGCTTGCGTAGCGCGTCGGGCAGCGATTTCCCCAGGATCTTCGGATCCAGCAGGCCGCCCCGGATGCGTTTGGGACCGCCGGTTTTCGGCCGAGCGGGATCAAGTGTGGCAGTGGTCATCAGTGAATTCCTTCGGCGAGGGGGCCGAGCGCAAGCATCGGCAGGAAGGTGAGGGCGACGAGGATCAGCGTCACGCCGGCGACCATGCCGACGAACTGCGGTCGGTGGGTTGGCAGCGTGCCGATGGATTCCGGGGTCTTGCCCTGCTTGGCCAGCGAACCGGCCAGTGCGAGCACGAAGATCATCGGCAGGAACCGGCCGAACACCATCGCTAGACCGAGCGCGGTGTTGTACCAATCGGTGTTGACGGTGATCCCGGCGAACGCCGAACCGTTGTTGTTGCCTGCGGAGGTGAACGCGTAGAGCACCTCCGACAGACCGTGTGGCCCGCTGTTGAGCATGCCGGCTCGCTGGCCGGGCATCGCCATCGCCACGGCGGTGCCGGTCAACACGATCAGCGGAGTGATGAGGAAGTACGTTGCGGCGAGCTTGATCTCACGCGGGGTGATCTTCTTGCCGAGGTATTCCGGGGTGCGGCCGACCATCAGGCCGGCGACGAACACGGTGATGATCGCGAGGATCAGCATGCCGTACAGACCGGAGCCGACGCCGCCCGGCGCGACCTCGCCCAGTTGCATGTTGAACAGATTGATCATGCCGCCGAGGCTGGTGTAGGAGTCGTGGAACGAGTCCACGGCGCCCGTCGAGGTCAGCGTGGTCGCGTCGGCGAACACCGCGGAATTGGCCACGCCGAAGCGCTGT
>JBKOYU010001139.1:0-11947 GCA_046725575.1 Actinomycetota bacterium
GCCGTCGGTCAGCCCCTCGGCGCGGGCCAGCGCATCGGACCCGACGACGTCACCGGCCAGCTGAACGTGGCGGCCCAGCTGCTCCCCCAGCGCTTTGGCAACCGGGGCGAGCGAGAACTTGGGCTCCGGACCGCCCTTGGGCCGGCCGAGGTGGGCGGTGACGACGACCTTGGCGCGGGCGTCGGACAGTGCCTGCAGCGTCGGCACCGACGCGATGATCCGGCCCGGGTCGGTGATGTTGCGGTCGTCGTCGAGCGGGACGTTCAGATCCGAGCGGACCAGCACGCCGCGACCCGAAACCCCTTCTCCGAGTAGATCTTCGAGGGTTGGGACGCTCACGGCTACAGTGACTTGCCGACCAGCGCGACCAGGTCGACGAGGCGGTTGGAGTAGCCCCACTCGTTGTCGTACCAGGACACCACCTTGGCCTGGTTGTCGATCACCTTGGTCAGCCCCGAGTCGAAGATCGAGCTGTGCGGATCGGTGACGATGTCACTGGACACGATCGGCGCGTCGTAATACTTCAGGAGGCCTTTGAGCTTGCCCTCGGCGGCCGCCTTGTACGCGGCGTTGATGTCCTCGACGCTGACGGACTTGGACAGCTCGGCGGTCAGGTCGGTGACGGACCCCGTCGGCACGGGCACCCGCAGCGCGTAGCCGTCGAGCTTGCCCTTCAGTTCGGGCATCACCAGTCCGATGGCCTTCGCGGCGCCGGTCGAGGTTGGCACAATGTTCAGCGCGGCGGCGCGAGCCCGGCGCAGGTCCTTGTGGGGGCCGTCCTGCAGATTCTGGTCCTGGGTGTAGGCGTGAATCGTGGTCATCAGGCCCTTGACAATGCCGAATTCGTCGTTGAGGACCTTGGCCAGTGGCGCGAGGCAGTTCGTGGTGCACGACGCGTTCGAGATGATGTTCTGGCTGCCGTCGTACTTGTCGTCATTGACCCCGAGAACGATCGTGATGTCTTCGTCTTTGGCGGGAGCGGAGATGATCACCTTCTTGGCACCCGCCTCCAGGTGGCCTTTCGCCCGTGCGTCGGTGAAGATGCCGGTGGACTCGACAACGACGTCAACGCCCAGGTCACCCCACGGCAGCGCGGCCGGGCCCTCCGTGATCTCGAGCGCCTTGATCTTGGTGCTGCCGACCACGATGGTGTCCTCGCCTTCGAGGCTGATCTCGGCCGGGAACCGCCCCAGGATCGTGTCGAATTTGAGCAGATGCGCGAGGCTGGCGTTGTCGGTCAGGTCGTTGACCGCCACCACCTCGATGTCGGTGTTGCCGCCCTCGGCCTTCTGCGCCTCGAGCGCCCGGAAGAAGTTGCGTCCGATTCGGCCGAAGCCGTTTACGCCAACCCGGATAGTCACTTGTCTCTCCCTTTTAGTCGCCTTGATGCTCGGCGCCCAGCCTAGTGGTGTGATACTCGCCACGCGCGGGCTGGTTCAGCGCACCGCCGAATTCTGGTCGGCGTGGGGGTTGCCCAGCCATTTCTGCCTGATCCCGGGCAGGGTGCCGTTGTCCTCCAGCTCGGCCTGGGCGACGGTGATGGGACTGAGCAGGGCCTGATCATTGAGGGGAGCGGCGACGGCGATGTTCTCCACCGAGATGCCGCGCTGCACGACCTCGACTCCTGTGAGTGGCTTGACCAGTTCGGTCAGCACGGGCGCCAGCTTCATGAAGGCGTCGCAGCCGCCGGGGGTGAGGTCGGTCAGCGCGGTGCGGATGGTGAAGTAGTCGTAGACGCGGACGCGGGCGGCTTTGCCCTGGGCGACGAGCCGGTCGGCGATCGGCTGGCTGGTGTTGCCCTGCTGGACGCCGATGGTCAGGCCAGCGCGGTCGTCGATCGACTTCACGCGGGGCAACCGGGTGGTATCGACGGCCAGCGACTGGCCGGAGATGAGATAGGGCGGGACGAACTTTGCTTTGGCCTCCCGGTCGGGAGTGACGGTGGTGCCGGCGGCGACGCAGTCGTAGGCACTTGAGTTGAGCGCGTCGAAGACGCCGTTGAAGTCGGCGCCGTCGTAGGGGATGAATTCGACTTTGGCGCCGAGCGCCTTGGCGATCGCGGTCATCAGGTCGATGTCCAGTCCGGTGTCACCGGGCATACCGTTGAAGGGCGGATCGGGGAACGCCGCGCCCACCCGAAGCGTGGTCACGGGTTCACTGTAGGTGCGGCGACTGCGCCGGCGGCCGTTTGAGTAGCGCACAGATCGGGGAGACTTCCGGATATGGAAGAACCAGCGACGTGCGGCCAAGGTTTGTCGAGTCGGTCCTCTCTGCCTGCCAAGATCGGGGAGTTGCTCTCGGCGTTGGCACAGGTCCTCGAGGCGCACATGAGGGCGCTCGAACCCGCGGACGCTAACGCGAGAAAAGAGCTAGACGCCTATGCAAACTTGGCGACAGGGCATCGGGATATCGCCGACCGACTAGCAGGGATTGCTGAGCAAATGGCCGGTTACCGCAATCTGCCGATAGCACCGCACAACGAAGAAGCGATGTCAGACGCGGTGGCTCACAAAGCCTTTGAGAGGTTTATTGGACGTGAGCACGAACTGGCCACATTGTTGGAGGACCAGTTGCGGCAGGACCAGCAGATGTTTCGTGCAATGTGGGGATCCGTTGACTGATCTCTAGGAAGTCGCCCACTCTCCATCTTTGTACTGGTGGATCTCGCTCTGTTTTTGCTGCTGCCCAACTGATTTCGGTCAGCTCGAGGATCTGATCCGGGGCCATGCGGATGTCACCGCGCTGCAGTTCTTCACCCTTGACGAAGCGATCTACATGACCGGGAATCCGCGAGCAGATCGGAGGCATCTCGATGCGGTCGTTTCACGGCCGTTGCTCGAGTTCTATTCGGGCCTGGTGGATTTGGTCGTAGGCGTAGGTCGCTATCGCCGCAACGGTCATCGTCGCCGTTGCGCGCAAACGATTCATACGTCGCGTCGTCGAGGACATCGCGCAGATGGGCGATCGTGGTTGTGATTTCGGGGAGTACTGACGCCGAGAGGGGACTGAGCGCGAAACCCGCGATGGTGGCGGCCTGTTCGCAGCATCCAAGCCGGTCCAAAAGGGTGGCGAGGATGGCCAGGGGGCTACGCACACTGGTGGTGTTACCTGAGTCGTGATAATTGCGCCCAAGGCGGCGGTCGACTGCACAATTCGGCCCATCGCTGCGATCGAAATCACGACCCTGTGTGCAATTTCGCGCCTACGCGTCCCGCTCAGGCGTCCTCGAGCAGGTCAGGCGTGACGGCGGACTCGGTATCGGGGATGCCCTCTTGCTTGGCCTTGCGATCAGCCATCGACAACAGCCGCCGAATGCGGCCTGCCACAGCATCTTTCGTCATCGGCGGATCGGCCAGCCGACCGAGCTCCTCGAGCGACGCCTGTCGGTGCTCGACGCGCAACTTGCCCGCGGCGGCCAGATGATCGGGCACGGTGTCCCCGAGGATCTCCAACGCCCGCTCCACCCGCGCCGCCGCGGCCACCGCCGCCCGCGCCGATCGCCGAAGATTGGCGTCGTCGAAGTTGGCCAGCCGGTTCGCGGTCGCCCGTACCTCGCGGCGCATCCGACGCTCTTCCCACGTCAGCCTCGTGTCCTGCGCGCCCATCCGCGTCAGCAACGCCCCGATGGCCTCCCCGTCGCGCACCACCACGCGGTCATTGCCCCGCACCTCACGCGCCTTGGCGCTGACCCCCAGCCGCCGCGCCGCACCGACGAGCGCCAGCGCCGCCTCCGGCCCCGGGCAGCTCACCTCCAACGCCGACGACCGGCCCGGTTCCGTCAGCGATCCGTGCGCCAAAAACGCTCCGCGCCAAGCGGCTTCGGCATCGGCGACGCTACCGCCAACCACTTGCGCGGGCAGACCCCGCACCGGTCGGCCGCGCAGATCGAGCAGTCCCGTCTGGCGCGCGAGCGCCTCACCGTCCGTGGCGACCCGCACCACGTAGCGCGTGCTCTTGCGGATACCGCTGGCCGACAGCACGTGCACAACGGCGTTGTAGCCGTACAGATCGTAGATGTCCTTGCGCAGCCGCCTCGCGATAATCCCGAGGTCGACCTCGGCCTCCACCACCACGCGTCCGGACACGATGTGCAGGCCGCCGGCGAAGCGCAGCAAGGACGCCACCTCGGCGCGGCGAGCGCTCACCGAATTGACCGCCAGCCGGCTCAGCTCGTCCTTGACCTCGGCCGTCATCGCCACGGGTCGTCACCTCTCGGTCCGTTCACTGTCGGTGTGGGCACGGTCGGCTCCTGGATGTTGGGAGTCGGCGCCATCCCGCGTACACGTACACCCTCCAGAGCCGCGGCCAACCTCGCCGGGTCATGTAAAGGTGTACCAGGTCTGGACACGTCAGCAAACTCAACTTGGGCATCGAGGATGGTCGCGGTGCGACGTAACTGCTCACGCTCGCGTTCGCTGGGCACCCGACTCGCATCGACGATGATGTCGTGCACGGTGAACTCCGGAGCGTGTTGGGCCAGCACATGGATGTGTCGTTCAACCGAAAAGCCCGCGGTCTCCCCCGGCTCGGCCACCAGGTTCAGCACGAGCGCGCGCCGGGCCGTCGTGGCCTGCAGCGCCGCGCTCAACTGCGGCACCAGCACGTGCGGAATCACGCTGGTGAACCACGACCCGGGGCCCAGCACAATCAGGTCGGCCGCCATGATCGCGTCTACTGCCTGCCGGGTGGCCGGCGGATCCCCTGGCAGCAGCCGCACCCGCCGCACCTTGCCCACCGTGGTGGCGATCGCCACCTGGCCGCGGATCACCCGGCTCATTCGCGGATCCGATTCCAGGCCCGCCACGTCGGCCTCGATCCCCAATCCCATCGGGCACATCGGCAACACCCGGCCCTTGAGGCCGAGGATGCGGCCCAGCTCGTCGAGGGCCGCCACCGGGTCGGCCAGCACCTCGTTGAGCCCAGCCAGCATCAGGTTGCCGATGGGGTGGCCGGCCAGCGCACCATTGCCGCCGAATCGATGCTGGAGGATGGTCGCCCACAGCCTGCCGTGCGGGGTGTCAGATGCCAACGCCGCCAACGCCATTCGCAGATCACCCGGCGGCACCACATCCAGCTCGCTGCGCAGCCGCCCTGACGATCCGCCGTCGTCTGCGACCGTGACCACCGCCGTGACGTGCGGGGTGAGCCGGCGGGCGGCCGACAGCGTGGCGTAGAGCCCGTGCCCGCCACCGAGTGCGACGATCCGCGGGCTCATTCGCGGCCCAGATCACGGTGCAGCACCCGCACCGTGAGCTCGTCGTCCTGCAGCCGTGCCGCCAGCGCCTCGGCCATCGCGACACTGCGGTGCTTGCCGCCGGTGCAGCCAATGGCAACGGTCATGTAGCGCTTCCCTTCCCGGCGATAGCCCTCGATCACGACATCCAGCAGCTGATGGTAGGTGTCCAAGAACTCCGCAGCGCCCGGCTGTCCGAGCACATAGTCGCGCACCGCGGGGTGCTGACCGGTGTGCGGACGCAGCTCGTCTACCCAGTGCGGGTTGGGCAGAAAACGCACGTCCATCACCGTGTCGGCGTCCATCGGCAGCCCGTATTTGTACCCGAACGACTCGACTGTGACGCTCGTGTGCGCTATGTGTTCACCGCCGAATGCCCGCTCGATGCTTTCCCGCAGCGCGGGCACGGACAGCGTCGACGTGTCGATCACGAGGTCCGCCACGGCTCGCAGCGGCGCAAGCATCTGCCGTTCGGCTGCGATACCTTCGGCCAGAGTCTGGTTGCCCTGCAACGGATGACTGCGCCGATTCTGCTCGTAGCGGCGCACCAAGATGTCGTCGGAGGCTTCCAGGAACAACACCCGCGGGGTGATGTTGCGCGTGGCCAGATCGTTTCGCACCCAGTCCAGGTCACCGGTGAAACCCCGCGACCGCACGTCCATCACGACGGCCAGCTGCGTGATGCGTGAACCCGCCGCCAATCCCAGCTCGACCATCTGGGCGATCAGCTCGGGCGGCAGGTTGTCCGCCACATACCAGCCGAGGTCCTCCAGCACCTTCGCCGCGGTGCCGCGCCCCGCGCCGGACAGCCCGGTGACCAGGACGACGTCGATGCCCGATTCGGCGGCACTATCATCGCCGGCGCTGTCGCGCAGTTCCTCGTGCATGTGCTCTGTCATCCGGATGCCCTGGTCTGATCATTGCCGATAACCGGCTCCGGCGCTTCAGAATCGGGCGGTGCACCGAGCGCCTCCAGCACCGCCCTGGCCGTTGCCACACCGATGCCGGGCACCGCGGTGATCTCCTCGACGCTGGCCTGCTTCAGCCGGGCCAGCGAGCCGAAATGCGTGACCAGCGCCTTGCGCCGGTGCTCCCCCAGCCCGCGCACCGAGTCCAGCGCAGACGCCGTCATCCGCTTCGAGCGCTTGCTGCGATGGTAGGTGATCGCGAACCGGTGTGCCTCGTCACGCACCCGCTGCAGCATGTAAAGCCCCTCGCTGTTGCGCGGCATGATGATGGGATCCGGCTCCGACGGCACCCACACCTCCTCCAGCCGCTTGGCCAGCCCGATGACCGCGACGTCCGAAACGCCGAGGTCATCGAGCACCGCCTGCGCCGCGTTGACCTGCGGTGCGCCGCCGTCGACCACATACAGGTTGGGTGGGTACGCGAACTTGCGCGACTTTCCCGGCGGAGCCGCGAAGTCGGCGACATCGTCTTGTGCCGCAAGCTCGGTCGGGTGCTGCGTGTCGTGCAGATGCCGGTAGAACCGTCGCCGCGTCACCTCCGCGATCGACGCCACATCGTCGGAGCGGCCTTCGCCGGCGGCCTCTCTGATCGCGTAGTGGCGGTAGTCGGACTTGCGCGGCAGCCCGTCCTCAAACACCACCAGCGACGCCACCACATCGGTGCCCATCACGTGGCTGATGTCGACGCACTCGATGCGCAGCGGCGCTTCGGCCAGCCCCAGCGCGTCCTGGATGCTTTGCAGCGCAGCTGTTCTCGCGGTGAAATCGCCGGCGCGCTTGAGCTTGTGCTGAGCCAGCGCATCTTGGGCATTGCGCTTTACCGTTTCGGCGAGCGCACGTTTGTCGCCACGTTGCGCGACCCGCAGCGAGACCCGCGAGCCCCGCAGCTGCGACAGCCACGTCGCCAGCTCCTCGGCGTTGTCCGGAAGACATGGCACAAGCACCTGACGCGGCACCGGATTCAGTGATTCGTCGGCCGCACTGTCCAGTTCGGCCTGATCGCCGTAGAACTGTGTCAAGAACTGCTCGACCAGCCTCGCTTGACTGGATTCACCTGGCTCGCCGGACTTTTCGACAATCCAGCCGCGCTGGCCGCGCACCCGGCCGCCGCGGACGTGGAACACCTGCACGGCGGCTTCGAGTTCGTCGTCGGCGAACGCCACCACGTCGGCGTCGGTCCCGTCCCCGAACACCACGGCCTGCTTTTCCAGCGCGCGCTTCAGCGCTGAGATGTTGTCCCGCAACCGGGCCGCCCGCTCGAAGTCCAGCTCCGCGGAGGCCTCGTTCATCTGCTGTTCCATATCGCGGGCCAACCGGTCCGTCTTGCCCGCCAGGAAATCGCAGAAGTCATTGACGATCCGACGGTGCTCTTCGGCGCTGACCCGTTCGACGCAGGGCGCCGAGCACTTGTCGATGTAACCGAGAAGGCATGGCCGTCCGATTTGCCTGTGCCGCTTGAAGACTCCCGCGGAGCACGTCCGCGCCGGAAACACCCGGGTCAGCAGATCGAGGGTCTCCCGGATGGCCCAGGCATGCGAATAGGGCCCGAAGTAGCGAACGCCCTTGCGTCTCGCCCCGCGGTACACCATCAGCCGCGGATACTCCTCGTTGAGCGTCACCGCGAGCACGGGATACGACTTGTCGTCGCGGTAGCGGATGTTGAACCGCGGGTCGAACTCCTTGATCCAGTTGTATTCCAGCTGCAGCGCCTCGACTTCGGTGTTCACCACCGTCCACTCGACGCTCCCCGCGGTCATCACCATTTGCCGGGTGCGCGGCGCCAGGCCGGAGATGTCGGCGAAGTAGGAGGTCAGCCGGCTGCGCAGGCTCTTGGCCTTACCGACGTAGATCACCCGGCCGTGCGGATCCCGGAACCGGTAGACACCCGGCTCGACGGGAATCGACCCGGGGGCAGGCCGGTACGTCGCTGGATCGGGCACGGATTCCAGGTTACTGCCGCCGTTAGACCGCCCCGATGAACTACCGTCGAGTGATGCGGATTCCGTCCCCCCGAAAGGTCGCGGCCCCGCTGGCGGGGGTCGTATTGCTATTGGCCGGATGCGCCGCCGAGGAGAGCGCACCGCCCACCGAGGCAGGCCCCTGTTCGATCGTCGCAAACGGCACCCCGGCCCCGAAGACGACCGCGGCCCCGGCCAGCGGGTCCGTGACCACGTCCCGCAACATCTCCACGAACCCCGAGGTCGCCACCGGCTACCGCAAGGACATGACCGCCGTGAAGACGGCCCACTATGCGGTGGCCACCGCCAACCCGCTGGCCACCCAGGAGGCGTGCCTGGTACTCAACAATGGCGGAACCGCGGCCGACGCGCTCGTTACCGCGCAGGCGGTGCTGGGCCTTGTCGAGCCGCAGAGCTCGGGCATCGGGGGCGGCGGGTTCTTGCTGTACTACGACGCCGCCGCGGGCTCGGTGCAGGCCTACGACGGCCGCGAGGTGGCGCCGAATGCCGCCACCGAGAACTACCTGCGCTGGATCTCCGACACCGACCGCACGGAGCCCAAGCCCGACGCCCGTGCCTCCGGACGGTCCATCGGCGTACCCGGCATCCTGCGGTTGCTGCAGGACGTCCACACCGAGCACGGCAAGACCGCGTGGCGTGACCTGTTCACTCCAGCCGTGACGATGGCCGACGGTGGCTTCGAGATCAGCCCGCGGCTGGCGGCGGCGATCGTCGACGCCGCCCCGCAGCTGAAGGTCGATCCGAACGCCTCGGCTTACTTCCTCAACTCCGATGGCAGCCCGAAGACCTCGGGAACCCGGCTGACCAATCCGGCGTACTCAAAGACGTTGGGCGTCATCGCATCCGATCCGCAGTCGTTCTACACCGGAGACATCGCACGAGACATCGTGGCCTCGGCGTCCGACACCAGCGGCGGCCGCACCCCGAGTCCGATGACGCTCGAGGACCTGTCCGGCTACAGCGCCAAGAAGCGCGAACCGCTCTGCATGCCCTACCGCGGCAAGGAGATTTGCGGCATGCCGCCGCCATCCTCGGGCGGCATTGCGGTGGCGGCGACGCTGGGCATGCTCGAACATTTCCCGATGGCCGATCACAAACCCACAGGTGTCGACCTCAACGGCGGCAAGCCCGCGGTGATGGGTGTGCACCTCATCTCCGAGGCCGAACGGCTGGCCTACGCCGACCGCGACAAGTACGTTGCCGACACCGATTTCGTGCCGCTGCCGGGCGGCTCGCCCAACACGTTGCTGGGCAGCGACTATCTGGCCGGCCGGGCGGCGCTGATCTCGGAGCAGCACACGATGGGCACCGCCAAGGCGGGCGAGTTCGGTCCGCCGACGACGCCTGCACCTCCGCCGCCCGAACATGGCACCAGCCAAATCAGCATCGTCGACGCGCAGGGAAATGCCGCGTCGATGACCACCACGGTGGAATCGGCCTTCGGGTCGTTCCACATGGCCGACGGTTTCATCCTCAACAACCAACTCACCGATTTCTCCGCCGAGCCCGCCGGCCCTGACGGTGTACCGGTGCCCAACCGCGTCCAGCCCGGAAAGCGGCCGCGCAGCACGATGGCGCCCACGCTGGTGTTCGATCAGTCTCCACCGGGCCCCGCCAAGCTCTACGCGGTGACGGGCTCGCCGGGCGGTTCGGTGATCATCCAGTTCGTTGTGAAAACCGTTGTGGGCATGGTCGATTGGGGGCTGGATCCACAGCAGGCGGTGTCCGCCGTCGACTTCGGTGCCGCCAACTCGCCGAAGACGAATGTCGGCGGTGAACATCCCGCCATCGACACGTCTGACAACGGCGACCATGATCCGCTGGTGCAGGGACTGCGGAAACTCGGGCATGATGTCAACCTGGCCGACCAGTCCAGCGGACTGTCGGCGATCGTCCGCGATGTCGCGGGTTGGGTTGGTGGTGCGGATCCGCGCCGCGAGGGGCTGGTCATGGGCGACACCCGGTGACGGCGGCGACGGCCCGCGTCGCCAGGCTGACCGAGCCGGACTGGCGGCTGTTCGCCGAAGTTCGGTTGCGGGCGTTGACCGATTCACTCGGCGAGAGCGACCCGCAGTACCAACAGGAATCGGCGTTCACCGCCGCGCAGTGGCGCCGCCGCCTGCGCGATCACGCCCAATTCGCCGTGCTGATCGGCAATCGACCCGTCGGGCTGATCGGCGCACAGCTGGAGAACGCCGAAACCGTGTACCTGTATTCGCTGTGGCTCGACCCAACCGCCCGCGGCCAGGGACTGGCGCGGCCGCTGGTCGCCGCGGCGGTGAACTGGGCCCGCGACCGCCGGGCGCGCACCGTCACGCTGCGGGTGGCCGTCGGCAACGCGGTGGCCCGCGGCGTATATGAGAGCCTGGGATTCTCTATGATCGCGGCCGAAACCTCTGGCCCGCAAGAGGAAGTCGCGATGTCGCTCAGTGTGAGTTGACCCGACGCACCGTCACCGATCAGGCGGGATGTTGTACGGGGGAATGATCTGGACCGGCGTGGGCCTCGCCGGGTCGGACGACAGCACTCCTCTCAATGTTCTTCCATAGTGACGGCGAACGTGGCCTCAGGCGACGGCAGCGCGAACGCACAGCCAAGCAATTCTGCGGCCAATGTCCCGTCGTCATGCAATGTCGCAACTACTCGCTGACCTTTCGGGAGCCCTTTGGCATCTGGGGCGGACTCACCGAAGACGAACGCGACAGGATCCTCGGGCGAACGAATCAGAGTGGGAACAAATGACACTCGTGCGGATCGACGTCATCGAAGGCAGAAGAAACCCGGTCCAATTGGAGATCCTCGCCGTCACCGTCCATGCCATGCTCGACACTCGTTGCCCACCAAAGCCCGTAACCGAGTTGGCGGCATGGCTGTACGGCTATGCCGGCAACGAGTGCGAGCCGCGGATACGCAGCCTCCTCGAGGCCTACACAACGTGGCCGGGCTCAGTGTGAGTTGATGTCGGGCCGGTAGCGCGCCAGCAGGTCCCGCACGCGGTCCATCGCGTCTACAGCGCGCTCCTTGTCGACGGCCTGGATCGCCATCACTGGAACGTACTCATCATCGGGCAGGTCTACCCGGGCCCAGCGGGCACCGCGGGGAAACGACACGCCGACGACGTCCGACCACGGGATGAGTTTGTAGCCGAATAGGTTTCGCACTGCGACGCCTGCTGCGCCCACCCGAAGCCGCGGTCGGGCGAACAGCGTCACCACTCCGGCGATGACGACGCCCAGCAGCGCGATCGCCACCTGGTCGGCGGTCTGGAAAATCACACCGGTGGAGGAGATCTTCAAGAGCACCCCGAGCACTACGCCCACCACCGCGATCAATACCGCGGCGCCGTAGGCGAAATACGGTGTTAGATGGGGCCGTACCTCGATATCCCAGTCGCTCATGACCTCAGATCGCGCAGTGTCAGCGCGGGCGACAGCGCCGCGGCGGCGGCCTGCGCACCTTCGTCCTCGGCCGAGTCCGGCAGCCCCGCCCGATCCAGCGCCTGCTGCTCGGTATTGGTGGTGAGCACGCCGTTGGCCACCGGAGTGGACGCATCCAACGACACCCGCGTCAATCCCTGGGTCACCGCATCACACACATAGTCGAAATGCGGTGTCTCGCCGCGGATCACCACGCCCAACGCCACCACCGCGTCGTGGGTGGCTGCCAATGCCTGTGCCACGACAGGGATCTCGATGGCACCCAGCACGCGAACGACGGTCGGGTTGTAGATGCCCGCGTCCGCGGCCACCTTGCGTGCGCCTTCGAGC
>JBKOYU010000760.1:0-8964 GCA_046725575.1 Actinomycetota bacterium
TGCCGCCGCTATCACGCTTCGCGGGCCGACGAATGAACTGGTTCGCATCTGCATTCCTTCAGCCAGCGGCCGCCGCCGACATCGACAGAGTGATGCGGATCACTCTAGATAGCGGCAAGCAGGCTGGGCGCGAAATTGCGCAAGTTTTGCGTACGCCACGGTCCAGCCGGGCAGTCGTGTAGAAGCTGTCCCGGCCGTGTGAACGATCAACACCCCGTCGTCCAGGTGGAGCGGCCACGCACCGGCACCTCCGACTCCAATGGCGGTGGAGGAATGTGAATGCGGCGGCGCCGCAACACCTTCGCCGCCTGGATGTGGGCCGGGTCGGAGATCGTCTGATGGGGCCGCGTCATAGCCCGGCTTCCTCGGCTCGGATGCGCGCCTTCTCCACGACGGTCGGCACGTCATCAAGATCCTTAAGCACATAGTCGTTGATTATGTGGACAACCTACGTCTGTCAACTTTGCTAGAACATCGCGCCAAGCAATGACGACTTCCGCAGCGTCGAGTACTGCCAAGTCAGCACCCACGTCAGCGAACCGAAACCCTAGGCGTTCCACGCCATCGGCGACGCCCAATTCGCCGATGTGGTCCGGCCTTTCGCGCCGGACCCGAGCGTATCCACGTATCGGGACTACACCCAGTTGCGGTTGCAGCAGCGCCAGGGCACGAGGGTCGAAAACGCGGCGCGCGTGTGTGTCGCCCGGTTACCGCGGCTGTGCTGGTTAACTTGTCTGCGTGCAGAGCAAGCCATGTAGGGGATCCGCTGTGTCGGTGTCCCGCCGCGATGTGCTCAAATGCGCTGCGGCCGCACCGGTATTGGTCAGCCTGTCCACGATGGCGGCATCACCGAGTGCACCGGCGGCGCGCGCTGCCTCGGGTATCGCCGGGACGATGGTGTTCTTGGATCCCGGTCACAACGGCGCCAATGATCTGTCTATTAGCCGGCAGGTGCCCAACGGCCGAGGCGGCACCAAGGAATGCCAGACAACGGGAACGACCACCGATACCGGTTATCCCGAGCACAGTTTCAACTGGGACGTGGTGTTGGGTATCCGCGCGGAGTTGACTCAGCTGGGGGTACGCACCGCGATGTCGCGCGGCAACGACGATGCACTGGGCCCGTGTGTTGACCAGCGCGCCGCGATGGCCAATGCGCTGCATCCTGATGCCGTCGTGAGCATTCACGCCGATGGAGGGCCGCCGGATGGCCGCGGATTTCACGTCAACTACTCGAGCCCGCCGCTCAACGACGCCCAGGCCGGTCCCGCCGTGCAGTTCGCCGAGATGATGCGGGATCAGTTGCTGGCCGCCGGTTTCACGCCGTCGACCTATCGCGGGTCCGACGGTCTCTACGGGCGCGCGGACCTGGCGGGTCTGAATCTGGCGCAGTATCCCTCGATCCTGATCGAGTTGGGCAACATGAAAAACCAGCAGGAGGCCGAGGTGATGACAACCGCCGAGGGCAGGGCCAAATACGCGGCCGCGGTAGCGCAAGGCATCGCGGCCTACTTGTCACAGGTACGCGGCACCGCCTAACGGCGGGCGCACCGAAACCCGGCTAGGACCCGAAATTAGCCGAACACGTCGTTGAGGGTCACGGTTTGCAGGTTGCGGCTTTGGATGATGTCCAGTAGTTGGGCGTAGCAGTGGGTGATGGTGGGTAGGTTGGCGTGGGTGATCACGATCTGTTGGGGCTGAAACGATTTCCCGGCGTTGCCGATGAGGCTGGTTTCGTTCTCCGGTCGCGAGTCCCCGACGTCACCGCTCCACATGGTGATGGTGGGGTAGCCCAGGTCGGCGGCCACCCGGTCGATGTCTGCGTTGTGAACCCCGAAGGGCGGGCGGAAGAACGGGGTGCCGTCCACGCCGTAGGTGGTTCTCAGGAAATCGGCGTTGCGGCTGATCTGGTCGGCCACCGCGCCCAGGTTGAGGCGGTTGAGGTACGGGTGCGACCAGGTGTGGTTGGCCATCTGAACCTGCCCGGAGTCGACCATCGGCCGCAGCGCGGGCGCATTGACCGACCAGGAACTGTTGGCGCCGTTGACAAAGAAGGTCAGCCGGGTGCCGGTGTCGGCGCAGAACTGCGCGAACGCGCCCACCACCGGGACGCTGGCGCCGTCGTCGACGGTGAGCGCCAACTGGTTGCCGTCCCCGGGCAGCCGGGTGAGCACACCGGCCGGCGCCGGCACCCGAGCCAGCGGGATCTTCCACCGAATGGCACCCGCCGCCGGAGCGCGGCTCATGGCGCACAGCACGCCCAGCGCAATGGCGCACAGCATCGTGCGCCGATCCATGTACTGCATGGGTCAAACTGTACTCGGCGGCGGGTCGGGTGGAAGATCCTCTTTCCTTGTGCGCGTTGACCTTTCAGCGACCTCCCAGGCAAGCCGCAGACCGCTATCGGCCCGGGAATCCACGAATCATCGGTCAGCCCACCGGGCGGTCGAACGTCACGGACGAACTTGGATGGTGGCGACCGTGCGGTCGAGGTGGTGCAGTTCCACCTCAACGTCACCGGGGACGTTCACCGTGAATTGAAACGTCTGGTTGGGCGCGGCCGCGACCGCGAATTCTTTATCCGGCACCGAGTGCACGTGCAGCTCGTCGGTCGCGTCGCTGGTGATGTGCACCGTGATGGGCTGGCCGACCTTGGCCTGCAGCACCGGATTGGTCGGGTTGACCTGGCCGTTGGCGATCGTGACGTCGAAGACCAGGCCAGCGGCAGGAGGTTGGTTTGCCGACGCGGTCGGCGTGCCGGCCGGCGATGAGCTGGTCGAGCCGGTGCTGCTGGGGCTGGAAGCGCTCTGATACGACGGTCCACCGCAGCCCACGACACCGCCGACAAGCACGGCCACCATCAGCGCGAAGAACCCATAACGCACGTGCACGCTGCTCATCCCCTCCTCTGTCTTCTACCGGTAAGCACCCCTCGCAGCCGAAAACTACTCGCAGAGTTACCGATCGAGGCCGTCGCAACTGACAGTTCGCTGTGAAGTCGTTGCGCGCGACCGAGAGTCAGTGGCGTGTGCGGCGGAATGCCCACCACCCGCCTCCCCCGATCAGGATGGCTGCGATGGCCACGAACGGCCATATTGCGATTCCGCCGCCGCTGCCCCCGGGGGTCGCTGCCGGTGGGCCGGGTTTGCCGGTGCCCGGTGTTGTCACACGAAATGGCCATGAACCGGACACGACGTGGCCGTCGGCGGAGGTCACTCGATAGTTCACGGTGTAGGTCCCGGCAGGGCCGAGCGGCAGCAGATCGACGCTGACGATGGCGCCCTGCACGCGGGGTTGGCCGGTGGACCACAGGTTGCCGTCGGGCCCCACCACGGTCATCGCCGCGAACGTCGTCTGCACCTGTTCGTTGAAGGTGGCGCTGACCTGGGAGGGGCCGCGGTCCAGCACCGCGTCCACCGCGGGATCGGTGGCGATGCGAGTGGCATGCGCCGCCGCTGTCGGTGCTGCGGCCCCCGCGATCATCAGCAGCACTGCACCCGCAAGCGCCGCCGCCACGGTCTTCATTGTCGTCGCCGCATCAGCAACGCCAGCGCCGCCGCGAGGGCGCCGACAATGATTCCGGCGCCGGCCAGCCAGCGCGCGGTGTTGTCGGCCGTGGGCGGCGGTGCGGAGACCGGCATCACGGGTGGGCCGGCCGGTGCGCTGGTGCGCCCGGCGGCGTCGGCGGTCGCTTGGGTCAGGGTGAGCATCGGCGCGGGGTGTTCGGGTTCGCCGCCGCCGGGCAGCGGCGGCTGATCCCAGCGCACCACCTTGCCGTCGGCGTAGGTTTGGGTCGCCGGAAAACTGGCCGTGTCGCTGTCGGGCAGTGTCACCTCTATGCGGAACAGAGCGAACTGGTCAGCCGGTATCCCGGCATTGGGCGCGGCGGTCCAAGTCACCGATCGGAAGATGCCGGCGGCGATGTCGTGGTCGAGTTGCGCCGTCCAGCCCGGCATCACTTCAGTATGCGCCGAGGTCACGTTCGGCAATGCGACGCTCAATTGCGTAGTCGGGGCGCCGGTTTCCGACTCGTTGGGCACCTCGAAGGTCAGGATCGCCACCCCACCCCGAAAGGTGCGATCCGCAGTGACCCGGACGTGGGCCCAGGCCGGCGCGGCGGCCACCAGCGCGGCCAGGCTCAGCGCGGCGGCACTGAACGCCACCTTCACAGTGCGGGTGGTGGTGCCAGATGCGGGAGTGTTGGTGATGCGGGACATGTCTGTGTGCCGGCCCTTCGGAGCTTTGGGTTGCGAACGGAATTCTTTTGATGGCGGCCGAATCATCATGCGCCCCCAAATAGGACGACGACGATCACCTCAACGAGCCGCTGCCCTGATGGTCGCCTTCGACGGCTAACCTCTAACCGATGGGTGTCAGTGCGAAAGCGACGGCCGCAGTGCTGGTGGCCGCGGTCACCGTGGCGGCGGTATGCGGCTGCGGTCATCACTCCGAAGCTGCCCAACCCACCGCGGTCAAACAAGCCGCCGATTACGCTACGGCGATCCGCGAGCGGGTGACGACCGACGGCATGATGGCGCACCTGTCCAGGCTGCAAGCGATCGGCGATGCCCATGACGGCAATCGGGCGGTGGGTACGCCGGGTTATGAAGCCAGTGCTGACTACGTGGCTGATGCGTTGCGATCCAAGGGTTTTGACGTCGAGATGCCCGAGTTCGAGCTAAAGTTCCCGTTCGCCGATCCGCCCGTGGTGATGGTCGGCGGGTCGGGGGTGGCGGCGAAACCGCTGGAGTACACCATCGGGACTGCGCCGCAGGGCGTGACGGGACCACTGCTGCCGGCTCGCGTCGAGGACAGCCCGGGTTGCACCGCCACCGATTACGACGGCGTGCCCGTTGCGGGCGCGGTCGTCCTTGTCGATCGCGGGCATTGCCCGTTCGGGGACAAGCAGGTGGCCGCCGCGCAGCGCGGTGCCGTGGCACTCATCGTCGCCGACACCGTTGACGACGAGCAGTCGGGGGCGACCCTCGGTGAGCAGACCGACGTCAAAATCCCGGTGGTCATCGTCAGCAAGGCCGACGGTGCGCGGCTGCGTGCCCAGCCCGCCACGACCACCATCAAACTCAACGCCGGGATACGTAGCGTACGAACCCGCAACGTCATCGCGCAGACGAAGACCGGCTCACCCCGCGATGTCGTGGCAGTGGGCGCGCACCTAGACAGCGTGCCTGCGGGACCGGGCATCAACGACGACGGCTCCGGAGTCGCGGCAGTGCTGGAAACCGCACTGCAGATGGGCAGTTCGCCACCGGTGCGCAACGCAGTTCGGTTCGGCTTCTGGGCTGCCGAAGAGGTCGGCCTGCTCGGCTCCGCGAATTACCTGCAGTCCCTCGACGTGGATCAACTCAAGGACATCGCGCTCTACCTGAACTTCGACATGCTGGGTTCGCCGAACCCCGCCTACTTCACCTACGACGGCGATCAGTCCGCACCTCCCGTCCCTGAGCGCAAGCCCCCGCGGGTGCCCGAGGGCTCCGCCGGTATCGAACGCACGCTGGTCGCCTACCTGGCCGGCGCCGGCAAGACCGCACAGGACACCCCCTTCGAGGGACGTTCGGACTACGACGGATTCACCCGCGCTGGGATCCCGGCCGGCGGGATCTTCTCCGGCGCCGAAGCCACGATGACGGCCGGGCAGGCCGCGTTGTGGGGCGGGACCGCAGGTCAACCGTACGACCCGAACTATCACCAGAAGACCGACACCCTGGACCGCGTCGACCGGACTGCGCTGGGCATCAACGGCGGGGGAGCCGCCTACGCGGTCGCGCTGTACGCACAGGATCTCGACGGCCGCAACGGGGTGCCGGCGCGCGACGATCGCACGCGGCACGTACTGACGAAGTCGTGATCGACGCTTTCATCCGTTGGACGATGGCGGCGGGTCAATCGGCGCAGGAGTTCCGCGCCGGTCCGGCGTCCCAGGATGTTGAGATCGCCGCGATGATCACCTGCGTCGACAGCCAGCGTTGGCTCGTTCACGCGCTCGGCTCCAGGGCCAGCGTAATGACAATGATTTAGACAATGCCGTGTCTCGGCGCTTGTCGTGATGCTGTAGGTGGAAACCATTGTCGATCGTGGAGGCTAGTGATCGGCCGCCCAGGAACGGTGGTCATCAGGCACGAATACGTCGGGCACGCGGCGTGCCGCTGGGTGAGCTCCCTAAAGAGCGGTGTGCTCTCCGGCGCCGAGCTCCACTGGAGCTGGGCCACGGCTGCACCTCCTGCACTATCGTGACGACTTGCTGGTGCTGCTGTGCCAACTGCACCGCCGCGACGGTTACGGCCGCCACCCGGATTGACAAGCCCGCCAACACCTATGCGCCTAACCGAGCCGCCGGGGACGCAACAGGTGCGCCGATCCGACGCGCGCACGGACCGGGCTCCGGCGGCCCGGTCGGCAGTGCTCATCGCGGACGTAGCAGGCACTGCGGGATACTGGCTCATGCCGTCCAACCTGCGCAGCGTCGTCGCGGCGGTCGTGGTGTTGCTCGCCGCCGCGCTGACCTCGTGTGGTGGCTCCGCGACCACCCGGCAGGCCAGTCAGACCGGGCCCAGCGTTACCAGCAGCAGTGGTCCGCCGGCCGCGCATAACTCTGCCGACGTCGCCTTTGCGCGCAACATGATCCCGCATCATCAGCAGGCCGTCGTCCTGGCTGCGATGGTGCCCGCCCACAGCGCCAACCCGGCCTTGCGGGTGATGGCGACCCACATCGCGGCCGATCAACAAGCCGAGATCCGCACACTTAGCGGACTGCTCGGCGAATGGGGCGAGCGAGTCGAGCCAGGCGGGACGGCCATGGCGGGCATGGTGGACCAAGGCACTCTGCAGCGGCTGCAGTCCCTCTACGACAACGCGTTCGACACATTGTGGGTGACGTCGATGATCGGTCACCACCAGGGTGCGATCACGATGGCGCAGGACGAGATCGCGCACGGTCAAAGTGCCGAAGCCGTTCATGTGGCGACACTGATCATCACCGCACAGCAGCGCGAGATCGCCATGATGACCCACATGATCAGTGCCGCGCAGTGACTCCTCACAGAGCCGGCCTCGTCGGCACCAATGCTGGAGCCACCCAGGCGGTCGGAGCATGATCGCGGTTGTCACGGCGTCGTCACAACTAGGTGCGATATCGGAGAGTGGACGAGGGATGGCCTGAGACGATTTGCACTGGTCAACCTGCTTCGGGACTCATTGCGAGACGACCAAATTCGACCTATGTCCGACTGGGGGTCAAGTGGTTCGCACGCGGCGAGTGTCGGTCCGATGTTGGCGATGAAGCGTTTTGGTTCGCACTACACGCTCGTTACGGCGCTCGAAGATGGCCCCGGAAATCATTGTTTATTCATCGTCAACGATCGGGAATCGACCCGGAACGCGGTGCCGGATTACTCGAACGGCTTCGACGGCACTCGATTACCCTCCTGACACGAGCTGGGGGTTCGTGACACGCCCTCATCACTGGTACCGCCGCCGCCGTTCGGTGCAACCTCTGACAGCAGTTGCTCGAGACGTCTACTAGTAGTTTGATGCCGCTCGACCTCCCTTTCCCAGCCCCGTTGTCGCGCATCTTGAATGAGCACCTTTTCCGTTTCGAGCCGCGCGCGCAGCCGTGGCGCGTACTCGCTGGTCGTAAGGAACTTCGGACAGTTGAGCACCAAGTCACATTCGCAGGGGCCTTCAGCCGGCAGGCGGAGGCAATGTCCAAGTTCAAGCTCGGTCTTCAGGAAGTTGGTTTGGAGCCAGTGAACTGTTGCGTCGTCTAGCTTGCCGTGGAGGAGCGCTTCGGCGGCGGGACCGGCGATGCGGGCACCGTTGGCGAGCGCCTGCTCGTACTGGCGCCGGACCTCGGGATCCGAGATGCGTGCGTAGATCATGGCCATATTCGCGCTGCGGTGTTTGATATACGGGTGATCTGTGGTCGGTCGATGGGCCGGTGAAAAGGGGTTGGTAGGGCAGCGGGGGGTGTTCGGTGAACCAGTTCGTGCCGTGCCTGGTGCGTTGTCACCGTGGTTCGGAGTTGGAGTCGATCACCCTCGGGCATCGGCTGCTGGATGACTATTTGGCGTTTGTCGCGGTGCGGGCGCGGACCAACACGTGGCTGGCGGTGGCGTCGGATTTGAAGATCTTCTTCGGCGTGGTCGGCAAGGAGCCGACACGGGTGACGCCGGCGGATGTGTTGGGGTTCTTGGCCGCTCAGCGTGCTCCGCGTCGCGGCGCGGGGGTGGTTCGGCTCGAGGACGGCGAGCCGGGGTTGGCGGCGCGCACGATCGCCCGCCGGTTGTCGAGTGTGCGTGGCCTGTACGCCTACCTCGCGGCCCGGGGTGACATCGGCGTGAGCCGCAACCCGGTTCCGGCCAGCCTGGCCGCCCGTCGCCCCGGTGCGCGGCGCGGGAAGGGCGGGGTGCCGTTGATCCGCACCCCGCGCACGCTGCCCCGGGTGCTGGCGCCGAGCGAGGTCGACGCGCTGCGGGCGGCGCTGCGCACCCACCGCGACCGGGCCATGGTCGAGGCGATGCTGCTGGGTGGGCTGCGACGCTGCGAGGTACTGGGTCTGCGCCTCGACGACGTCAACGCCGGTGAGCGGCGGGTGTTCGTGGCCGAGGGCAAGGGCGGTCGGCAGCGGATGGTGCCGGTATCGGCGCGGTTCTTCGCCTCGCTCGGGGACTATCTGGATCAGGAGCGGCCGCGGGCATCGACCGAGCGGGTGTTCGTGGTGTTGAAGGGACCGCGGCGCGGTGAGCCGTTGTCTGCGGCGGGCCTGGACGAGATCCTCGACGGTGCGCGCGGCCGCGCCGGGCTGACCCAGGCGACGTGCCATCAACTGCGGCACACCTGTTTCACCCGGCTGCGGGAGGCCGGGATGGCGCTGGAGGCGATCCAGGCCCAGGCCGGCCACGCCTCGATCGACTCCACCCGCATCTACCTGCACCTGGCCAACGACTG
>JBKOYU010000381.1:0-12216 GCA_046725575.1 Actinomycetota bacterium
CTCTTATGGTCGGGACCCAATAGGTCGGCGGTCATGTCGAGTACCTCCGCAGAGCATCGAGAATCCGTTGCGGTGTGGGTAAATCGAGCCGGCACGCGTCGCCGCGTAACACCCCATCTTCGGGCCGCATCACGTCCACCCCGTCGATCAGAACCGTCGGCGAGGCGTAGCGGCCGACCAGTTCGGTGATCGGCGCGTCAATGCCCAGCGAGGCCAAGCAATCGATGACCGTCTCCCTCGCGGCGGCGCCATGCGGGCAGCCCGGTGACGTCAGCAATTCAATCCGCATGTCGGCTCCGAACGGAAGACCTTGCGGCCGTTGCTGTTGCGATATCGAGCAGAATTGGGCAGTCACGTTGGTCACGCGGTTGGTCACAGGAGTGCACCAGCTGGGTGAGCGCATCCCGCATCCCGACGAGCTCCGCGATGCGTTGGTCCAGGTCGGTGATCCGTGTGCGCGCCATCGCCCTTGCCTCCTCGCACGAGGCAGGGCCGCCGCCAGCTAGATGCAACAGCTCCTCAATGTCGTTGAGCGTGAATCCGAGCGACTGGGCGCGTTTGACGAAGCGCACCACCCGCACGGCGTCGGCGCTATACGTGCGATACCCGGCAGGACTCCGCCCGGGTTCGGGTAGCAGTCCGCGACGTTCGTAGTAACGCAGCGTCTGGGCATTGACGTCGGCCTGTTGGGCCACCTCGCTGGTTCTCACTCGTCCAGCATGAACCCTGTACCGGAGTACAGGGTCAAGCCTCAGTCCGGCAGCGAGTTGCTCAGCCGCTCCGTCGCCGATAGGTAGTCCTCGATGAATTCGCGGACCACCTCGCGTGCGGGCTTCACCTTGTTCATCAGGCCGACGCCCTGTCCGACGAAGTAGGTGGCCAGCGCCTGCGCGCCTGGATGGCCCTGCGACGCCAGCACGTCAACCCGGCGGATGATCGGCTCGCTCAACATCGATTGCAGTGGCAGCGGCAACGGTTTCCGTCCGCCTTCATTGGGCAGCCACGCGTCCGTCCACTCCGACTTCAGTTGCCGCGCAGGCTTTCCGGTGCGCCCGGCCGAACGCACGGTGTCGCGTGACGTCGCCGCGAGCATCTTCTGCACGGTATGCGGCGCGGTCTCGGCCTCCTCCGTCGTCAGCCACACCGATCCGGTCCACGCGCCGTCCGCACCCATCGCCACCGCCGCGGCCATCTGCCTGCCGGTGACGATTCCACCGGCCGCCAAAACAGGCACCGCGCCATCGATGGCTTCAATGACTTCCGGTATCAGCACCATCGTCGTCACCTCGCCGCAGTGGCCGCCGGCCTCGGTGCCCTGCGCGATGATCAGGTCGACGCCGGCCTGCACCTGCTTGACGGCGTGTTCCTTGGCGCCGACGAGCGCGGCGACGGGGACGCCCCGCTCCTTGCCGGCTTCGATCATGTAGTCCGGCGGCACCCCCAGCGCGTTGGCGATCAGCTTGATCGGGTGGCTGAACGCCACCTCGAGCAGGTCCTGCCCGGTGTCACCGGATAGGAACGACGGGCCGGTCCGCGGTGACTCCTCGGGCTCGATGTCATGGGCAGTCAGCAATTGCGCGATAAAGCCGCGGTAGTCCTCGGGGATACGGGCGGCCAGCTCACCGCGGGACAGGTTCTCACCCTTGCCCTCGAACTTGGCAGGCACGATGAGGTCGACGCCGTAGGACTTCCCGCCCACGTGGTCGTCGATCCACGACAGCTCCTGGTCCAGCTGCTGCGGGGTGAACGCCGTCGCGCCGAGCACGCCGAATCCCCCGGCGTTGGTCACTGCGGCGACGACGTCGCGGCAGTGGCTGAAGGCGAAGAGGGGGAAATCGATACCGAACTGCTCACAGATGGCGGGCTTCACACCACCAGTATTACTAAGTGAGACCTGTCGACGACAGGAACCCCGCGATCTCGTCGAGCATCTGGCGCCCGTCGAGCAGATCGGGGTCGTTGTGGCCGGCGCCGCGGATGACGACGTATCGCTTGGGTTCGCCCGCGGCGTCGAAGAGCCTCCTGCTCAGCCGTGCCGGCACGATGTCGTCGCGGTCACCCGCGATCACCAACACCGGCGCTCTCACCGACGAGATGCGCTCGATCGACGGATAATGGTCCAGCAGCAGCCGCCGCACCGGCAGCCACGGGTAGTGCACGGCGCCGACATCGGCCAGCGACGTGAACGGGGACCGCAGCACCAACGCCGCCGGCGGCCGCTGCACCGCCAGGCCGATAGTCACCGCGGCGCCGAGGGATTCGCCGAAGTACGCGATCCGCTGCGGGTCCACCTCGGGCTGCGCGGCCAGCCACGCCTGCGCGGCCCGTGCGTCAGCGGCCAGGCCTTCCTCCGAGGGACCGCCCGGATTGCCGCCATAGCCGCGATAGTCGAACAGCAGAACCGACAGCCCCATGCGGTTGAGCGCAACAGCCAGCGCGGCCCGCATCGAGCGGTCGCCTCCGTTGCCGTTGCACACCAACACCGCCGGCGCCGTCCCGGCAATCGGGAAATACCAAGCGCCCAAACGGATTCCGTCCTCGGTGTCGATAACGACGTCTCGCCCGTTCGGCAACACCACCGCCGCCGACGGCACCGGGCCCGGCGACGGGAAGTAGATCAACCGCCGCTGCTGAGACCACATCAATGCAATCAGACCCGACGCCACAAGCGTGACGATAACGATCACCGTCAGCGGCGCACGCATTTATCCCCGCAGCGGCGCGTACGCGAACTCCCGCAACCCGTCGCGCGGGTCGACGGCGGCTTGAAAGCCCAGCACCGCCGCAGCGCGGGCCGGGTCGGCGACGATGTGGCGCACATCGCCGCTGCGGTACTGGCCGGTGACCAGCGGCAGCACGTCGCCACGGGTCTCGCACAGCTCGGTGGCCATCTCCAGGATCGAGATCGGCCGCCCGGAGCAGACGTTGAACGCCGAGAAGCCGCCCAGATTCGCGTCAATGGCCGCCACGTTGGCCGCGGCGACGTCGTCGACGTGAACGAAGTCGCGCATCTGCCCGCCGTCTTCGAAAACCCTTGGCACGTCGCCGGCTTCGAGCTCTGAGCGGAAGATGGCCGCCACCCCGGAGTACGGCGTGTCACGCGGCATGCCTGGGCCGTAGACGTTGTGATAGCGCAGCGCGACCACCGACCCGCCCGTCGACTCCGCCCACGCAAGCGCATAGTGCTCCTGCGCGGTCTTGCTGGCCGCGTACAAGCTGCGCGGCCGAAGCGGCGCGTCCTCGTCGACCAGTCGCCACCTCACCGGCTGCCCGCAGATCGGGCAGCGATGCTCGAAGACTCCGGCGTCGAGGTCGGCTCGGGTACGCGGAAGCGGATCGACGAGCCCGTGTTCGGCACATTCGTACCGGCCCTGCCCGTAGACCACCATCGACGAAGCCAACACCAACCGCCGGCAGCCCGCCGCGAACATCTCCGCGAGCAGCACCGCGGTGCCGAAGTCGTTGTGGCTGCCGTAGGACGGCGCGTCGGCGGCGTCCACCCCCGCACCGACGACCGCCGCCTGATGGCAGACCACGTCGACACCCTCGATCAGGGGCGCCAGCGCGGCGGCGTCGCGGATGTCGACCCGCCGCACGTCAGCCGGCAGTTCGGCATCCGCGCCGTGGGCCGTCGCAAGCATCGCGTCGACGGCCACCACCTCGTGGCCGGCGTCCGCCAGCGCCACGGCCACCCGTGCTCCGATGAACCCGGCAGCGCCGGTCAGCAGCACCCTCACGGCAGATCGAACGGCAGCTCGACGCCGTCGTGGGGCAGGCAGTGCGTGCATGTGCGCTCGGTGGCGACCTGATCGATGGCCTCGTGTACCAGCTTCTTGAACGGCACCAGGTTGCGCTCGAACTCGGCGAACACATCGACGGCCCTGACACCCGTCCCCGTCTCGATGCCCGCGTCCAGATCGGTCACCAAAGTGATGGCGGCATAACACATTTCGAGCTCGCGGGCCAGCACTGCCTCGGGATAGCCGGTCATGTTGACCAGTGTGAAGCCCTGGCGTGCGAACCACTGGCTCTCTGCGCGGGTGGAAAACCTCGGCCCCTGGATCACCACCATGGTGCCGCCGTCGACCACTCCCGGCAGATCGGCCGCAGCCGCGCGCAACGACGGGCAGTACGGGTCGGCAAAGCCGACGTGAACCGCGCCGGTGTCGAAGTAGGTGTCCGCGCGGCCCCAGGTACGGTCCACGAGTTGATCGGGCACCACCATCGCACCGGGCCCGAGTTCGGGCGTGAGGCTGCCGACCGCGCACGGTCCGAAAATGCGGCGCACGCCCAGCGCGCGCAGCGCCCACATGTTGGCGCGGTACGGGACGGTGTGCGCCGGGTACTCGTGCTTGACGCCGTGCCGCGGCAGGAACGCCACATCATGTTCGCCGACGGTGCCGACGGTGATCGGTGCGCTTGGCGACCCGTACGGGGTGTCCAGGCTGATGCTGCGGGCGTCGGAACCGAAGAACGTATAGAAGCCGCTGCCGCCGATGACTCCGAGCATTGGTCCATTCTCTGTCATGGCACGATGACGCTCGTGGCCAGTTTCGCGCAGTGGGTCGAGGGCGCCCGCCCGCGGACGTTGCCCAACGCGATCGCCCCGGTGATCGCCGGCACCGGCGGCGCAGCGTGGCTGCACGCCGCGTGTTGGTGGAAGGCGCTGCTGGCGCTGCTCGTCGCGGTCGCGATGATCATCGGCGTCAACTACGCCAACGACTACTCAGATGGCATCCGCGGCACCGACGACGTCCGGGCGGGGCCGTTGCGGCTGGTCGGCTCGAAGCTGGCCGCGCCGCGCGCGGTGCTGACGGCCGCCGCGATGAGCCTCGGTATCGCGGCGGTGGCCGGGGTGGTGTTGGCGTGGTTCAGCGCGCCGTGGCTGATCGCGGTCGGCGCGCTGTGTATCGCCGGGGCATGGCTATACACCGGCGGCTCAAAGCCCTACGGCTATCTCGGGCTCGGCGAGGTCGCGGTGTTCGTGTTCTTCGGCCTGGTCGCCGTGCTCGGCACGCAGTACACCCAGGCGCTGCGGGTCGACTGGGTGGGGCTGGCACTGGCGGTGGCGATGGGCTCGCTGTCGTCGGCGGTGCTGGTGGCCAACAACCTGCGCGATATCCCGACCGACAAGGAGTCCGGGAAGATCACGCTGGCGGTGCGGCTTGGCGATGCCCGCACCCGGCTGCTGTACCAGGCGTTGCTCGTCGTCGCGCTCGCACTGACGTTGGTGCTGATGCTCGCGACGCCGTGGTGCGCGGTGGGTTTAATGGCGTTACCGCTCGCCGTTCGCGCGGCCGGTCCGGTCCGAAGGGGACTCGGCGGCAAGGAACTGATCCCGGTGCTGCGCGACACCGGCCTGACGATGCTGGTGTGGGCGGTCGCGGTGGCGCTGGCTCTGGCGTTCGGTGTCTAGGGAATGGCGACGCCTAGGCCGCTTGGTCGAGCAGGCCGATGACCGCCGCGCGCAGCTGCGAGGTATCTACGTGCTCGGTCAGTAATCCGATCGTGAACTTGTCGCCACCGCGCAGGATTCCCAGCACGATGTGCTCGCAGCCGATCCAGTTATCCTTGTGCGCCAAGGCTTCTCGAAGGGCAAGCTCCAGCACCTTCTTGGCCGGCTTGGTGAACGGAACGTGGCCCCGTCGGCGGCCCCGCCGGCCCGACTTTCGCAGCGCGTTGTCATAGGTACCCGCGCCGAAGGTTCGATCCACCGCGTCGCGGATTGCACGCAGGTCAATGCCGATCGCGCTCAGTGACTCGGCGTCCGCCTCAAAGGACTCCTCGTCCGACCGGTCTGCAGAGGCCAACCGGTCGCGGATCGTATCGGCCGTTAACCCGTAACCACCGAGCACACCTGACAGGTCGCGCCCGGCGCTCTGCAGCACGCCGACCAGCAAGTGTGCCGGCCGGATCTCGTCCGAACTCAGTTCGCGGGCCTCTTCCTGCGCCAGCACGACCGAGGCCCGGGCGCTGCGGCTGAACCGCTCGAACATCGTCATCTCCTCCGGGCGTACTTCTGGTGCACGGCCTGCCGGCTGACGTCGAGCGCTTCAGCGATTGCCTGCCAGGTCCAGCCGTGCTCTCGGGCATTTGCGACGTGGATCGCCTCGAGCCGGTTCTGTAGCCCCCGCAACGTCCGCACGGCACCCAACCCGACAGCAGGGTCGGCGCTGCTCATCGCCTCACTCAAGAAATCGAGATCCGTCACGCCGTAAATTTAACTTGACGTCGCAAAGCTGTCAAGAAAGTTGACGCCAGCCCGCGGAGGTGCCGTCTCCGGACGTATGCCACCGGAGCGCACCCAGGCCGCCAACATCGCAGACCGAATCAAACACCATTCACTCACAAGCAGCGGACGCTCACACGCGCGTCCGTGAACAGTTGGTAGCCCAACAAGGACGCCAACTATGCGATCGCGACGTGATGACGACCGTCGCCCCCAAGATGTGCACCTCGACGCAAATCATCGGGCCGCGGAACCGAAGGCCAGGAAGGCGATTCCGGTGAATGCGCCGGCGATCACTTGACTGACCAGATACACGCCACCAAACAACGCGGCAAAGTCCACCGTGCCCGCCACCACTGCGATACCGACGGCCAAGTGCCACACGGTATTCGGCGCGTCGCGGTGCGACTCGACGCAGCTGAACACCACGTATGCCAGCACGAACGCGAACAGCAGCTCCGCCCCGAACGCCGCCACCAGAGCGCCCCCACTCAACATCATTTCCATCACGGCTTCGGATTGGCCGGAACCGACGACGAGTCGGGTTGCGATCGCCGCACACAACCCGGCAGCGAGCTGAGCCAACCAGTACGCGGCCGCCTCGCCGAACGGGATTCGGCCCCACATCGCCGCGGCCAGCGTGACAGCGGGATTGAAGTGCGCGCCGATCCGGTGGCCTCCGGCGTAGATCAGTGCCATCAGGACCGCACCGATGCCCAGCGCCGCGAAGGGGCTGCGGCTGCAGAGACCCACACCGGCCGTCAACACGAGGCCGAACGTCCCGAGGGCCTCGATGGCGTACTTGTCGAGCGTGCGAGGCTTTTCGACGACTGCGCTCGGCGTGTAGAGCTCATCCAGCCAGTGCGGGGCGGTGGTCATGAATTACCACCCTTATGGCTGACCGGCCCGAAGTCGTCAACGCTGACCGCCAACCGTCGTTTCCCACTAGCCCGAGTGCGCCATACCTGCTAGCTGCAATCTTGCTGCCCCGACTGTGAGTTCCATGCAAGATTGGTGGGTCTGCGTCGTTAGTTACGGCGCCGGAAGGATGCAACATGTCTGCCGTGCAGGTCGTCGTCGCCGACGACGACGTGCTGCTGCGCGAGGGACTGGCCAGCCTACTCGAGCGTTCGGGTTTCGAGGTGGTGGGCCAGGCTTCCGACGCAACGGAGCTGCTCGCCCTTGTGCGTGATCGCAAGCCGCAACTCGTCGTCGTCGACATTCGCATGCCGCCAACGCACACCACAGAGGGCCTCGACGCTGCGCGCGTGATCCGGACGGAACTGCCCGACACCGGCATCCTGGTGCTGTCCGCATACGTCGAAGTCGAGCACGCGACGGAACTGCTGGCCAGCGGGCACGCCATTGGCTACCTGCTCAAGACCCGCGTCACCGACGTCGCAGACTTCGTCGACACGCTCGAACGCGTCTCCAAGGGCGCGTCGGTGGTCGACCCCGCGCTCGTTCAGGAATTGGTCTCGGCCCGCCGTCGCAACGACCCCTTGGCCGCGCTCAGCGCGCGCGAACAAGAGGTGTTGATGCTGATGGCCGAGGGCCGCTCGAACGCCGGCATCGCGCGACGGCTCTGGGTCACCGAAGGCACCGTCGAAAAGCACGTCCGCAGCATCCTGACGAAGCTCAACCTGCCCGAAACCGGCGACGACCATCGTCGCGTCCGGGCGGTGATCACCTACCTTGAGGCCCGGTGACCTTGAGCAGGTGACGGATGGCGTCGGGTGACAGCGAAAACTTCTGCAAGAAGCCCACAGCCGGGCTCGCGTCGATCATCTCGGCGAGGTCCGACTCGGCGTAGGTGGACACCAGGATCACCGCCAAGTGGCTTGTCGAGCCCACGCGGTCGAGTTGCTCCGCGAGCTCGAACCCATCCTCGGCACCGAGGTCGATATCGACCAACGCCACGTCGGGATGCAGATCTTCGTAACACCTAAGCGCCTCAGCGCTATTCGACGCCTGACCGACTACGCTGATCCCCGCGCGCTCGAGCATGGCGCTCGCGGCGTCGCGGAAATTCGCGCTGTCGTCAACGATCAAACAGCGCATATCGCAACCCGCGGCAATACACATTTTCAGCTTCGCAGATGTCCATCGTCGTTGCATTCCCGCTAGCAGTAACTCCTACCCACCGCACAGCGACCTGACAGGCAATAATCGATGGGCCATTCCGTGTTGAAGAGGCAAGATGAGTCAGCAGTCCACGACACCACCACAGCCGGGTTCCGATCTTCGGCCCTCGCTCCGCGCGCGACTGCTGGCGCTCGTGGTGCGGCCGACGGCGCCTCCGGTGTGGCTCGGCATCGTCGTGGCCGCCGCGTTCATCACCGCAGAGACGCTGTTGGTCTACCTGCTACGGCAGGCCGCCCCCGAGAACGCGTTCGGCGCGATATTCCTGCTCGGCGTGCTCGTCGTCTCCGCGGCATGGGGATTCCGGCTCGCGGTCGCAACCTCCTTGGCGAGTGCCCTGGTTTACGTCTACTTCCACCTGGAAACCACCGACGCATTCGTGCCCATGCACCCCCAGGACTGGGTCGCGATCCTGATCTTCCTGCCGGTCGCGCTGCTCGCCAACATTCTCGCCGGACAGGCCCGGCTGCGGGCTGCCGAGTCCGAACTACGCCGGCGCGAGGCAGAAGCGAGCCACGCCAAAGCGAGGGCGCTCGCCGAACAACAGGCGGCGCTGCGGCGCGTCGCAACACTGGTCGCGCGTGGTGTCGATCCGGCACAGGTATACCCAGCGGCCGTCGCTGAGCTGTCCCGCGGCCTTGGCATCGACAATGTGGCGCTGCTGCGCTACGAGCCCGGTGAGGCATTGGTGCTGCTGGCCGCCCGCGACGACAGCGGGCTCACGAGAATGTCTATCGGAGAGCGAATTTCGCTCGACGACGACAACGTGCCCGCGATGATCCTGGATACCGACGCGCCGGCGCGGATCGACTGCTTCGAGAGCGCCACGGGCCCCACGGCCGAGCGCATCCGACGGCTGGGGCTGCGCTCGGCGGTCGGTGCTCCGATCATCGTTGACCGCCGCATCTGGGGTGCGCTGGCAGTCGGTTCGGCACAAACCGAGCCGCTGCCCACCGAAACCGAAGCGCGGATAGGGGATTTCGCGGACCTCGTCGCCACCGCCATCGCCAACGCCGAAACCCGCGCGGAGCTCACCGCGTCACGCGCGCGCATCGTCACCGCAAGTGATGCAGCCCGCCGCCGCTTCGAGCGCGATCTGCACGACGGCGCGCAGCAGCGCATTGTCTCGCTCGGTATGGAGCTGCGCGCGGTCGAGGCAGCGATACCTGCAGAGCACCAACAGTTGCGCGATCGGGTGTCCAACGTCGTGGAGGGCCTGGTCGGGGTGTCGAGGGAATTGCAGGAGATATCCCGAGGCATCCATCCCGCGATCCTGTCGAAGGGCGGGCTTGGTCCAGCGATCAAGACGCTTGCCCGACGCTCCGCCGTCCCCGTCGAGCTCGACCTGAACGTCGGTCGCCGAATGCCGGAATCGGTTGAAGTCGCCGCCTATTACGTTGTCGCCGAGGCGCTGACCAACGCTGCCAAACACGCTCAGGCATCAGAAGTCAACGTTTCCGCCACCGCCGACGACGACGAGCTTCGACTCACCATCCGCGACGACGGCATCGGTGGCGCGGTCGCAGGCGCGGGCTCCGGTCTGATCGGACTCAAGGACCGCGTCGAAGCCCTGGCCGGCCGCCTTGACATCTCCAGTCCGGCCGGGGCTGGGACGACCTTAACCGTGGTCATCCCACTCCGGGGCGAATAGCCCGACCGCACTGTCGGTTCAGTGGCGTCCGCCGTGGTGGAAAATCAGCACGTTCCCGAAGAATGGGTACTGGGCCTGGTAGTCGACCGGGGGCGGGGTGGCAGTGAGTTGGGCGTTGCCAGCCGTCTGGCACAGGCTCGCCGCACCACTCGAGGTACAGCTCGGGGCGGCTTCGGCCAGCGGTGCGACCGCGATTGCGGCGGCGCTGGCCCCGGCCACCAACAGCGGTGGGATGAAACTCCGAATTCTCACGATGGCGCTACTCCTTTGTTGGCCTGTTTCATTGGCTATTTCAGGATCGCGCGTGCGCCAAGCGAAGTCGTCAATGCTGACACCCAACCTGGGCTAGCAGTTAACCCCCAGAGCGTCGAGCAGCCGGCCCAGATCGTTCTCCGTGTTGTACAGGTGGAAGCCGACTCGCACCGCCCCGGCCCGCACCGAGGCGCGAATACCGGCGCCCTGCAGCCTGTCGGCCGCATCTTCGATCGGTATCGACACGATGGCCGAATCCTGCTGGGGCAGACCGAGCTCTGCGCGCGCCCGGTTGGCCAGCCCGACGGTGTGCGCCTCGACCGCGGCGCCGTCCAGAGACGCCAGCCAAGGCAACGTCAGCCCCGCGCCCAGCACGCTGAACCAGGTCGGTGAGGCATCGAAGCGTCGCGCGCAGTCGGCCAGCCGCAGCGGCAACCCGTAGATCGTCTGCCACGGGTCCTCCCCCGCGTACCAGTTTGCGGCATGCGGCGTCATGATCCGGCTGACCCTCTCGCTCAAGGACATCCACGCGGTCCCGCGCGGTGCCAGCAGCCACTTGTAGACCGCGGCGGCCGTGACGTCGGCCCAGCCCACGTCGACCTGTTTCCAGCCGAGCGCCTGCGTGATGTCGATCACGGTCAGGGTGTCGGTGCCCGCGACGGTGCGCCGCAGCGCGTCGACGTCGAGTACGGCGCCGTTGGCGGACTGCACCAGGCTGGCCGTCACGACATCGAAGTCGGTCGCCGCCGAGACCAACTCACCGGGCGTCAACGCGGTGATCGTCACACCCCTGGCGGCCTGCGCGGCGAACGGGAAGGTGGTGCTGGTGAACTCGCCGACCACGGTGGCCACCCGGCTGCCGTCGGGAACCGCAGCCGCGACCAGCCCGAGCAGCGCGGAAACGTTGCCCCCCATGGCCACCGAGTCGACGGGCACCCCGGTCAGGGCCGCATAGCCGGCCCGCCCGTCGCGGACATAGTCGTCGAACAACGGCACTTCCATCGTTCCGGCCTGCCACTGGGTGATGCAGTCCTGCAGCGCGTCGACCAGGAATCGCGGCGGCAAGCCATAGGTGGGCGTATTGAGAAACCCGTCGGCACCGATGAATTCGGCACCGAACGCTTCGCGAGCCAAGACCGTCGTCATTCTGCGGGCCGCTCATCGCCGCTCGAGCTCCCTTCGCCACGCAGCCTGGCCTGCAACTGCTCTCGGTCCTTGCGGCGGCGTTCGTCGAAGACGGCGATGCTGGCGGTGGCGCGGCGCCGCAGCGGCGCGAAGATCCAGATGCCCAGCGGCAGTGCGATGACCAACGCGAACAAAAGCGCCACGACAAGCGGAAAATCGCGCACGCCGAGCAACTGTCCGGCACCGAAGATCACCGCGGTCAACACGACGACGAGCAGCAGGCGGGCCAGGACATAGGCCAGCACGTCCACCACGAGGCGGGATCGGGGCGGTTGGTCAGACACGGCCCGAGCCTACCGACGACGCGTATATTCATGGAAAGGAGGTTTTTGCGTGGCTTATTTGCTCCTGACTCTCGTCTTGGCCGGTTTGATCTACGCCGGCTGGCGGCTGACGCGGATGACGGCGGCTCGCCCGAAGACGCGCGTGATAGGACCGGACGACGATCCGGATTTCCTGCGGCGGCTCGGCCACGGGGACAATCCCCGGCCGTAGCGGCGCGATGACCTAACGGGACTGGGTGTCAGGCCGCTTTGCGCCCGAAAAGCCATCCGCGACGACGGCCGCCAATTCGAGCAAGGTCTCCCGCGTCTCCGGCTTCAGCCGGTCGAGGCTGATCTCGGCGCCCTCCTCCAGGTGCGGGTCGAAGGGCACCTGCTTGACGGCGCGGCACCGCCGCGAGAAGTGATCGACCACCTTCTTCATGTCGACCTTGCCGGACCGCGGCCGCACCCCGTTGATGACGGCGATCGAGTTG
>JBKOYU010000326.1:0-9398 GCA_046725575.1 Actinomycetota bacterium
CCATAGACCGCGGCGAGCAGCACACGCAGATCGGCAGCTCCGCGGAAGAGCATCCGGCCGGACAGTGGCGACGCCAGCTCCGCGTCGGGCGCCAGCGCGCTCATCATCCGATCGACATCCTTGGCGCGGGTGGCCTCCAGAAAGGTGGCGACCGCGTTCTTCGTCTCCGTCATAGCCATGCAAACAACCTAACCAGCTCCATTGCAAAAAGCAATGGACTATTGTGAAGGCATGCCGAGGCAGGCGTTCGCGGACATCAGCTGCTCGATCGCACGCGCGGTCGACGTGATCGGGCAGCGGTGGACGCCGCTGATCGTGCGGGATCTGTTCGCGGGTATGACGAAGTTCGAGGACATCCGTCGCGACCTCGGTGTCGCGTCCAACATCCTGGCCGCCCGACTGGACGACCTCGAGCGCCACGGCGTCGTCGAACGGCGGCAGTACCAGAGCATGCCTGCGCGCTACGAATACGTGCTCACCGAACGAGGCCGCGACTTGTATCCCGTGATCGCGACGCTGCTCGCGTGGGGCGACAAATGGCTATCGGCGCCTGACGGGCCACCGGCGCTGACCGTGCACACCGACTGCGGCCACGTCACGACCGCCAAGACGGTGTGCGCCGAATGTGGTGGAGAACTCAACGCCGGCAACGCAATCCACGCCGCTGGGCCCGGCGCCAAACCAGGGCCGGGCACCGCCCTCATCGGCGACTACATCGTCAGTCGGCCAGCGTCGCCCTGATACCCACCGTGACGTATGGCAGCGCAAGGCCGTTGGTGTTGGCCAGCGCGGGATGGGTGGCCAGCAGTTCGCGTACCCGTTCCAGCGTGCGGGTGCGCACCTTCTCCGGAGAGGTGATGCAGTAACTGCGCGACGCGACGAGATCGATAAGCGCTTGCGGCGTCAGGTAACTCGTCCACTCGATCTGATGGCGCTGCACATTGGTGAACGGCTCGGGCAACGTCACCTTGTGGCTCAACGGGTCGTCCTCATGGCCGATGATGCGGCCCAGATCCTTCACCCAGCCCAGCCGCTCGTCGCGGGTATTCCACACCAGGCCGAGCCGACCGCCCGGCCGCAGCACGCGTGCTATCTCCTTGGCGGCGAGCTCGCGATCAAACCAGTGCCACGCCTGGGCCACCAGCACGGCGTCGACACTGTCGTCGGGCAGCGGAATCTCTTCCGCGGTGCCCAGCAGCGCCGGCGTACCCGGCAGCGAGCTGCTCAGCAACTCGAGCATTTCCGGGATCGGATCGACGGCCACGACACCGAGCCCACGTTCGACGAGTCGGGTCGTCAGCTTGCCGGTGCCCGCGCCGAGGTCCAGCACGTCGGCGGCATCCGCCGGCAGCAGCCAGTCGATCGCCTCGGGTGGGTACGACGGCCGGCCCCGTTCGTATGCCGCGGCTTCCGCGCCGAACGACAGTGAACGCTGCCGCCTGGAGTGGGTCACCGCTCGGCCAACTCCAATGTCTTGCGAATCAACTTGCCCACCGCCTCGGTCTCCAACAGGAACCCGTCGTGGCCGTAGATCGAGTCGACCACATTCAACTCGGTACAACCAGGCAACAGCTCGGCCAATTCCTCCTGCAGCCGCAGCGGGTACAGCCGGTCCGACGTGATGCCGCCGACGACCGTCGGGACCGGGCAGCCGCTCAGCGCGGCCTCCACGCCACCGCGGCCGCGGCCCACATCGTGGCTCGAAAGCGATTCGGTCAGTGTCACGTACGTGCCTGCATCGAAGCGGGCCAGCAGTTTGCGGCCCTGATGCTCCAGATAGCTCTGCACCGAGTAGCGCCCACCCGTCGCCGGGTCCTCGTCGCCCTGCGGATCGTTGGCGAACCGGGTGTCCAGCTCGACCTCGCCCCGATACGTCAGATGCGCGAAGCGCCGCGCGATCTCCATGCCGACATCCGGCGATCGTCCGGTGCCGTAGTAGTCACCGTTCTGCCAGCCCGGGTCGGACTTGATCGCCGCGACCTGCGAGCTCTGAGTGCCGATCTGGTCGGCGGTGGCGCGTGCCCCGACCGCCAGCACCAGCGCCGAGCGCACCGCGTCGGGATGGCTGACGACCCACTCCAGCGCCCTGGCGCCGCCCATCGAGCCGCCGACCACCGCGGCGACCTCGGCGATGCCCAGCGCGGCCAGCGCCGCAACGTCGGCCTCGACCTGGTCGCGCACCGACACCAGCGGAAACCTTGAGCCCCAGGGCTTTCCGTCCGGCGCAGGCGAACTCGGGCCTGTCGACCCACGAAAGCCACCCAGCACGTTGGTGGCGATCGCACACCAGCGGTCGGTGTCGATCGGAGCGCCGGGTCCGGCTACGCTTTCCCACCAGCCTTCTGTCTCGTCGCCTGGACCGGTCGGGCCGGTGACGTGCGAGTCACCGGTCAGCGCGTGCAGCACGACGACCACGTTGTCGCGGTTGGGGGATAGTTCGCCCCACCGCTGCACGGCGATCGTGACGTCCTCGATGACGGCGCCGTTCTCCAACGTCACTGAGCCGATGTCGACGAAGCCGACTTCGCCTTCGGCCGGCAGCGTTGCGGTAGTCACGTCGAAGATCGTCATCAGAACGCCGCCGCCGTGCGCGGGTCTGTCGCTCCAGAAGCACTGAACGGCTTGGCCGCGGCGAATCCTTGCTCCAGGTCGGCCAGGATGTCGTCGATGCCCTCGATGCCGACCGCGAGCCGCACCAGCCCGGGCGTCACACCGGTGGCCAGCTGCTCTTCCGGGGTGAGCTGGGCGTGCGTCGTCGAAGCCGGATGGATCACCAGCGACCGCACGTCGCCGATGTTCGCGACATGGCTGTGCAGCGTCAGCGCGTTGACGAACGCCTTCCCAGCGTCGATGCCTCCGGCCAGCTCGAACGCCAGCACCGCGCCGGTTCCCTTGGGCGCCAACTTCTTTCCCAGCTCGAACCACGGCGAGGTGGGCAGGCCCGCGTAGTTCACCGAGATCACGTCCGGATGCCCGGCCAGGAACTCGGCGACCTTCTGCGCGTTCGCCACATGACGCTCAACGCGCAGGCTCAGCGTCTCTAATCCCTGCGCGACCAGGAACGCGTTGAACGGCGCGGCCGCCGACCCGAGGTCGCGCAGCAGCTGCACGCGGGCCTTCAATGCGAAGGCCGGCGGGCCGAGTTCGGCGAACACCACGCCGTGGTAGCTCGGGTCCGGCGTGGTGAAGCCGGGGAACTTGCCGTTCGTCCAGTCGAAGGTGCCGCCGTCGACGATCACGCCGGCGATCGCCGCGCCGTGTCCGCCCAGGTACTTGGTGGCCGAGTGCACGACGATGTCGGCGCCGTGCGCCAGAGGCTGGATGAGGTACGGGGTGGCGACGGTGTTGTCGACGATCAACGGCACGCCCGCCGCATGCGCGACGGCCGCGACGTTGGGGATGTCGAGGATGTCGTTCTGCGGGTTGGAGATGGTCTCGGCGAAGAACGCCTTAGTGTTCGGCTTGACGGCGGCGCGCCAGGAATCCAGGTCGTCGGGGTTCTCTACGAAGGTGACCTCGATGCCGATCTTGGGCAGCGTGTAGTGGAACAGGTTGTAGGTGCCGCCGTAGAGCCGCGGGCTCGACACGATGTGGTCGCCCGCGTTGGCGAGGTTGAGGATCGCGAAGTGCTCGGCGGCCTGACCGGATGCCAGGAACAGCGCCGCGACGCCGCCTTCCAGCGCCGCGATGCGCTGCTCGACGACGTCCTGGGTCGGGTTCATGATCCGGGTGTAGATGTTGCCGGGCTCGGCCAGGCCGAACAGGGCGGCGGCGTGCTCGGTGCTGTTGAACGTGTAGGACGTGGTCTGGTAGATCGGCAGCGCCCGGGCGTTGGTGGCGATGTCCGGCGTCTGGCCGGCATGGACCTGTTTGGTCTCGAACGACCATTTCGCCTTCGGGTCGTCCAGGGTGTTTTCGGTGCTCATGGCTGGTTCTCCTGTTGTGATGGGCCGGCTGGGCTGGGATCGACGCACTCAGCGACAACTGCGCACGCCGGACCTCCGCCTGTCTTCTCTGGGGCCCGTCACAACGGACCCGCGCTTGCCGGTAGCCGGTTGCGGCTACTCAACCTGGTCATCACCCGGGGCACCCCACCGCGGTTGGAGGGTTGCCGGCCAGCAAGCCGGGGCTTGACGCTGGCACTCATGACCGCAGAGAAGCGTATCTCATGCGGCTGACCGGGTGCCAGCGACGTGATTTGTTCTCGGTCGGTCGCCGCCATCGTCGCCGCGCCGACGGGCCGCAAACATCGGGAGAAACTCGCCATCTTCCGAGGCAAAGAACCTACTGGCCAGTAGGCAACGCTGACCCTTCGCGCGCCTGACGCTGCTTGTAGTCTGGCCGCGAATAGCAAGGACTGAAAACGCGGAGCTTCTCCGAACTGACCGCAACTGACGCCGGGAGACCACGACATGAGCGCCGAGCAGCCGACCATCATCTACACGCTGACCGACGAGGCACCGCTGCTTGCGACCTACGCCTTTCTGCCGATCATCCGGACCTTCACTGAGCCCGCGGGGATCAACGTCGAAAGCACTGACATCTCGGTCGCGGCGCGCATCCTGGCCGAGTTCTCTGACCGCTTGACCGACGAGCAGCGCGTGCCAGACAACCTGGCCCGACTGGGTGAGCTGACGCACCTGCCGGACACCAACATCATCAAGCTGCCCAACATCAGCGCCTCGGTGCCGCAGCTGCTGGCCGCCATCAAGGAACTGAAGGCCAAGGGCTACGACTTGCCGGACTACCCTGGCGAGCCGAAGAACGACGAGGAAAAAGCGATCAAGGAGCGCTACGCCAAAGTCCTTGGCAGCGCGGTGAACCCCGTACTGCGCGAGGGCAATTCGGACCGTCGCGCCCCCAAGGCCGTCAAAGAGTACGCGCGCAAGCACCCGCACAGCATGGGTAAGTGGTCGCAGGCCTCGCGCACGCACGTCGCGACCATGAAGGGCGGCGACTTCTACCACGGCGAGAAGTCGATGACGCTCGACAAGGCGCGCAAGGTCAAGATGGTGCTCGAAACCAAGAGTGGCGAGACGATCGTGCTCAAGCCCGAGGTTCAGCTCGACGAGGGCGACATCATCGACAGCATGTTCATGAGCAAGAAGGCGCTGTGCGACTTCTACGAAGAACAGATCCAGGACGCGTACGAGACCGGCGTGATGTTCTCCCTGCACGTCAAGGCCACCATGATGAAGGTGTCGCACCCCATCGTGTTCGGCCACGCGGTGAAGGCCTTCTACAAGGACGCGTTCGCCAAGCACCAGAAGCTGTTCGACGAACTGGGCGTCAACGTCAACAACGGCATGTCCGATCTCTACAACAAGATCGAGTCGCTGCCGGCCTCCCAGCGCGAGGAGATCATCAACGACATCCACGCCTGCCATGAGCACCGGCCGGAGCTGGCCATGGTCGACTCGGCCAGGGGGATCACCAACTTCCACTCGCCGAGCGATGTCATCGTCGACGCATCGATGCCGGCGATGATCCGGTTGGGCGGCAAGATGTACGGCGCCGACGGGAAACTCAAGGACACGAAGGCCGTCAACCCCGAGTCGACGTTCAGCCGGATGTATCAGGAGATGATCAACTTCTGTAAGACCCACGGCCAGTTCGACCCGACGACCATGGGGACCGTTCCGAACATTGGCCTGATGGCGCAGCAGGCCGAAGAGTACGGCTCGCATGACAAGACGTTCGAGATTCCCGAGGACGGCCTCGCCAACATCGTCGACATCGACACCGGCGAGGTGCTGCTGACGCAGAACGTGGAGACCGGCGACATCTGGCGCATGCCGGTCGTCAAGGACGCACCGATCCGAGATTGGGTGAAACTGGCCGTCAACCGGGCGCGTGCCTCTGGCATGACGGTGGTGTTCTGGCTGGATACCGAACGTCCGCACGAGGCAGAACTGCGCAAGAAGGTCAAGGCTTACCTGAAGGACCACGACACCGAGGGCCTCCACATTCAGATCATGCCGCAGGTGTGGGCCATGCGGTACACGCTCGAACGCGTGATCCGCGGACAGGACACCATCGCCGCGACCGGCAACATTCTGCGCGACTACCTGACCGACTTGTTCCCGATCCTGGAGTTGGGCACCAGCGCCAAGATGTTGTCGATCGTGCCGCTGATGGCCGGCGGCGGCATGTACGAGACCGGGGCGGGCGGTTCGGCGCCGAAGCATGTCCATCAGCTGGTCGAGGAGAACCACCTGCGTTGGGATTCGCTCGGCGAGTTCCTCGCCTTGGCTGCCTGCTTCGAGGACTTGGGCAACAAGACCGGCAACAAGCGCGCCGCGCTGCTGGGTACGACGTTGGACGCCGCGATCGGCAAGCTGCTGGAAAACGACAAGGGCCCGTCGCGTAAGACCGGTGAGCTCGACAACCGTGGCAGTCAGTTCTACTTGGCGTTGTACTGGGCGCAGGAACTCGCCGAGCAGACGGAGGATCAAGAGCTGGCCGATCACTTCGCCAATCTGGCCAAGTCGCTGTCCGAAAAGGAAGACGCCGTCATCTCCGAACTCGCCGAGGTGCAAGGCAATTCGGTGGACATCGGCGGGTACTACTACCCGGACCGCGAGAAGACCACGGCGGTGATGCGGCCGAGCAAGACGTTCAATGCGGTGCTGGAGGAAGCGCAAGGCTGACGCTGGCGCGAGACGCAAAGCTACTGATCATTAGCCAAAGCTGACCCTTCACGCGCACGACGCTGCTTGTAGTGTGGCCGCGAGACACATTCACCAGAATTGTTAACACGGCTGCCCACAAGGCGGTTGTCGCGCGCAGGAGGAACCGGACTCCCATGTCCAAGATCAAGGTCGAAGGAACGGTAGTAGAGCTCGACGGTGACGAGATGACTCGCATCATCTGGAAGCTCATCAAGGAAACCCTGATCTACCCGTACCTCGACGTGAACGTGGACTACTACGACCTCGGCATCGAGCACCGCGACGCCACCGACGACCAGGTCACCATCGATGCCGCCGAGGCCATCAAGCGTCACGGCGTTGGCGTGAAGTGCGCGACCATCACCCCCGACGAGGCGCGCGTCAAGGAGTTCAACCTCAAGAAGATGTGGCTGTCGCCCAACGGCACAATCCGAAACATCCTCGGCGGCACCATCTTCCGCGCGCCCATCGTCATCAAGAACATTCCGCGACTGGTTCCCGGCTGGACGAAGCCAATCATCATCGGCCGCCACGCATTTGGGGACCAGTACCGTGCCGACAACTTCAAAGTGGACAGGCCCGGCACCTTCACCGTGACGTTCACCCCGGACGACGGCAGTGAGCCGATCGTGCACGACGTCGTCAAGATCCCCGAGGGCGGCGGCGTCGTGATGGGGATGTACAACTTCAAGAAGTCCATCCAGGATTTCGCGCGTTCGTCGTTCAACTATGGGCTGCAACAGAATTACCCCGTCTACCTGTCGACGAAGAACACCATCCTCAAGGGCTACGACGGCATGTTCAAGGATGAGTTCCAGCGCATCTTCGACGAGGACTACAAGGAGCAGTTCGACGAGAAGGGCCTGACCTACGAGCACCGGCTGATCGACGACATGGTGGCCGCCTGCCTGAAGTGGGAGGGCGGTTATGTGTGGGCCTGCAAGAACTACGACGGCGACGTCCAGTCGGACACCGTCGCGCAGGGCTACGGCTCACTGGGCCTGATGACGTCGGTGCTGATGACGCCGGACGGCAAGACGGTCGAGGCCGAGGCCGCGCACGGCACCGTCACCCGCCACTACCGCCAGCACCAGCAGGGCAAGCCCACCTCCACCAACCCGATCGCCTCGATCTTCGCGTGGACTCGCGGGCTGGAGCATCGCGGGAAGCTGGACAACACCCCCGACGTGATCAAGTTCGCAAACACGTTGGAGGAAAGCGTGATCGGTACGGTCGAACAGGGTCAGATGACCAAGGACCTCGCGCTGTTGATCGGCGAGGATCAGCCGTGGCAGACCAGCGAGGAGTTCCTCGACACCATCGGGGGCAACTTCAAGAAGTCTCTCGACGCCGCTTAGCCAATGGCCTTGTGCGGCGGCGGCGTCGCGTAGCGGTCGACGAAGCCGACGATAAGGTCGGCGACCCTGCGCGGCGCCTCGAACATCGGGATGTGCCCGACGCCGTCGAGATGCGTGATCTGCGTGTCCTTCGGCAGGTGCGTGGTGAAGTGGCGGGAGAACCGCGGATGCGGCAGCACCCGGTCCTTCTCGCAGATGACGAGATGGGTGGGCGCGCTGCCCTCGGCAAGCTCGAGCAGGCCCGGCAACGTCAACGATTTCACCAGCAGCTGGTAGTAGGCCGGGCAGTGGGAGACGTCGTCGATGATGTCGCGCAGGTCCTCGTCGGACAGCCCATCGGGCCGGGCGCTGACCGGCAAGTGCGCCAGGTACCGGGTGAACGGCAGCTTCAAAACGCGCTGACCGAACGCCAACGTGAACAGCCAGATCGGTATCCCGGCCAAGAACTTGCCGACGATCTCGAACTTGGCGGGGGTGAAGTGACGCCAGCCGCCTGCCGGTGCGATGCCGGTCAGCGTGCGGGCTCGGCCGCGGCGCTCCAGTTCGAATGCAACCCAGCCGCCGAGCGAGTTGCCGACGATGTGGGCGGTGTCCCAGCCCAGCGCGTCCATCCGGCGTTCGACGTCGTCGGCCAGTGCCCTGGAGGACAGAAAGAACGGCCCTTTGGCGCCCCCGTTGTGGCCGGGCATGGTCGGCGCGAAGACCTCGTAGCGGCCGGTCTCAGCAATCATCGGCGCGACGTTTTTCCACACGTTCTGCGACATCATGAACGGATGTAGCAAAAGAATCGGCTCGCCGGAGCCCAGGTGTATCGGTGCGCGCTCGGTCATGCTGCCGACACTAAAGGCGATACCGGCGGTACCGCAAGCTTGTCGCACTGCGCTGGTCCGACCACGCGCCGGTGACCGTCGAATATCGTGGCTGACGATCCCGGGGACCCAGGCACAGCGCACAGGTGTCGGTTAAGGTCCGTACGTCCGGGTGCGTCGGGAGGAGCACGGCCAATGAGCGACCCCAGCATTGCCCCGCGGCGTCATCGCGTCGTCATCATCGGTTCGGGCTTCGGCGGGCTGTTCGCCGCGAAGCACCTGAAGCGCGCGGACGTCGACGTCACCGTCGTCGCGAAAACGACCCACCATCTCTTCCAGCCGCTGCTGTATCAGGTCGCGACGGGCATCCTCTCAGTTGGTGAGATCGCGCCGGCAACGCGAATCATCTTGCGCAAACAGAAGAATGCAGAGGTGTTGCTCGGCGAGGTCGTCGGGATCGACCTGAAGAACAAGACCGTCACGTCGAAGCTGCTCGACTGGGAGCGGGTGACCCCGTTCGGCAGTCTCATCGTCGCCGCGGGCGCGCAGCAGTCCTACTT
>JBKOYU010000178.1:0-3191 GCA_046725575.1 Actinomycetota bacterium
GCCGAGTACGGCCACCAGTGCGTGGTCTGGCAGACCGCGATCAATCCCGTTGTGGCGCTGGAACTCCTGGCCAACGGAACCTGGTCAGGCACCGGCGTGCTCGGCCCCGAGGCGTTCGACTCGGTGCCGTTCCTCGAGCTGCTGACCGCCTACGGCTCACCGTGGGGGCTGCGAGACCAATAGCGCGAGTGACCGCGTTTGTACGGCAACACGCCGCGAAAGCGCGTACAAACACGGTCGCTCGCGGGTGGTTCAGGGCACGTATATCCACGGGTGCCGCGGCAGCGCGGCTGGGTCGAACTGCGCCAGCATCTCGTCGAGGCTCGTCGCCTGCCAGCCAAGGGATTCCGCGATCTGCGCGAACGCCGGCTGGACGCCGATCTCGGCGAGCGTCACCGCGCCGTCGCGCTTGGCCAGCCGCGCCCCGTCCTCGTTGAGCACCAACGCAACGTGCGCATACGTCGGCTCCGGATAGCCCAACAGCATCGCCAGGTAGGCCTGCCGCGGCGACGACGGCAGCAGGTCGTCGCCGCGCACCACCTGGTCGATGTCCTGCGCGGCGTCGTCCACCACCACGGCGAGGTTGTACGCCACTACGCCATCACCGCGACGGACCACGAAATCGTCCACGATGCCGGTGTACTCACCGTGCAGCAGGTCGTGGATCGTATAGACGATCGCGTCGGTGCGCAGCCGCAGTGCGGGAGGCCGGCCGGTTTCGCGGCGCCGGGCGTCGCGCTCGTCCTCGGTCAGATCGCGGCATGTGCCGGGATACGCACCCTGCGGCGCGTGCGGGGCCCGTGGGGCCTGTGCGATATCCCTTCGGCTGCAATAGCATTCGTACAGCAGGCCGCGGCGCGCCAGTTCGTCGACGACGGCGTCGTAGCGCTGCGGATGCTCGGACTGCCACTCGACGCCGTCCCACGTCAGCCCGATCGCGGATAGATCATCGAGTTGCCGGCGTGCGATGTCGGCGTGGGTGCGGTCGTCGAGGTCGTCGACGCGCATGACGAACCGCCGGCCGGTGGAGCGCGCGAACAGCCACGCGAGCACGGCCGTGCGCAGGTTGCCGATGTGCAGATCGGCCGACGGGCTCGGAGCAAACCTGCCAGCGGTCACGCCCGCAATCTAGCGGAGATTACTTGCGCTCCCAGGGAGCCGCCTCGTCCATCTTCTTGTAGTACTTCGCGAGATGGCTCTTCACCCGGTCGATGTCGTCCTTGGGCAGGTCGACGCCGCCGCGAGCGCCCTCCATGATGTTGCCCGCGGCCATCACACCGCGGGGCACCGCTTTGAGCTTCCCGTCGATGACGTCGGCGATGAGCAGCTTGTAGGCCGTGAAGTTGTCCTTGTTATCGCCGTCGTACCAGACGTGGGCGTCGCGATACTTCTGGTTGGGCTCGTCTTCTGCGCCGGCCCACTTACGGACTCGTTTGTCCGCCGCGTCGCCGTCCCATTCCCGATCCCGATCAGCGAGCGGCAGATCCTGAAATGCTGTCACTGACATATGGGACGCGTGCCCACATCGCCGGTTCGCTAAACCGCTAGCGCTGCTGTGAATTCGCTGCAAAACCAGTCGACGTCGGCCATCGAGAACACCAGCGGTGGACGGATCTTCAGCACGTTGCCGTCATGGCCACAGACCGAGATGAGCACATGCCGTTCGCGCATGGCGCTGACCAGCGCCCTGGCGCCCGCCCTATCCGGTGCCTTGGTGTCGGCGTCGCTGACGACCTCCACCCCGAGGTACAGCCCGGCACCGCGCACATCGCCGATCCGCGGGTCGTGCTCGGCTATCCGGGACAGTTCGGTGCGCAGCGCATCACCGACCTGAGCGGCATTGGCCAGCAGGTTTTCGTTCTCGATGACATCGAGTACGGCGGAAGCGGCGGCCATGGAGACCGGATTGCCGGCGTAGGTGTTGAAATACGGCACCCGCACGGCGAACGGCCACAGCACATGATCACGTGTGGCCATCGCGGCGACCGGCAGGCCGTTGCCCATCGGCTTGGCCATCGTGACGATGTCCGGAATCACACCGTGCCGCTCAAAGCCCCACATCGATTCGCCGGTGCGGGCGAAACCGGGTTGCACCTCGTCGGCGATGAACACCCCGCCGTGTCGGTGCACGATGTCAACGGCGGGAGCCAGGACCGACGGGTCCGGATAGATGCCGTCCGACGAGAAGATCGTGTCGGCGATCAGACAACTCACCCGAATTCCGTTCTGGCGCAGGTCGTCGACCGCGCGGGCCACATCGGCGGCGAATCGCGCCGACGCATCGGAAGATCGATAGCTGTCGGGCGGTGGCACCGTCCGCACATGCGGCTCGAGCGTCGTCGCATCGCCGAGGGAGGGCGAGATCGCCATGACGGCAGCGGTGTTGCCGTGATACGCGTCGCGCGTGACGATGACCCCCCTTGCGTCGGTGTAGGTCTCGGCGACGCGCAGCGCCAGGTCGTTGGCCTCGGAGCCGGTGCAGGCATACATCACCTGGTCGATCTCCTTGGGCATTGTCGCGAGCAGCCGCTCGGAGTAGTCGACGATGCCCCGGTGCAGATAGCGGGTGTGGGTATTCAGCGTGGACAGCTGCTTCGTCACCGCATCGACGACGTGCGGGTGGCAGTGCCCGACGCTGACGACATTGTTGTAGGCGTCGAGGTAGCGTACGCCGTCCGCGTCGAACATGTGGCTGCCCTGCCCGCGGACCAGATGCACCGGCCGGTCGTAGAACAGCCTGTTCGCCGGGCCGAGCACCCGCTCACGCGCCGCAATCAACGGGTCGGCCTCACCGTCGGCCGTGTAGGCGTTCGAGTCCATGATGTTGGAGAAACTCATCGCCCTCAGTCTGCTGCATCCGACGTCGTCCGTCAGACTGTGTGGAATGTCCGGACTGCCGCCCGACCACGAGTCGTACGCCCGTGCGGCGCTGGCTGCCTACGGGCGCGATCTCGACAGCCCACTGCGCCTGCTGAGCCTGTCGGAAAACGCCACCTACCTGGTCGACGACGGCGAGCCGATGGTGCTGCGGGTGCACAGGCCCGGCTACCACTCGCTGGAGGCGATCCGATCCGAGCTGAATTGGATGGCCGCGCTGCGTGAGCAGGCGGGGGTGGTGACCCCGGAATTGCTTCCGGCGCGCGACGGCAGCGACGTGGTGGCTGCCACGGTCGCGGGCAACACCCTGCACG
>JBKOYU010000619.1:0-1672 GCA_046725575.1 Actinomycetota bacterium
TCCGAGTACGGCACCGCTGCATCACCGCCGCTTCATCGTTAACGTCCAGACGTCGAATACGGCGAGATTGAATACGGAGACTTACCGGTAGTTGTGCTAGGCGCTTTCCGGTAGCCGCCATGTTGCAGTAAGCGACTGCGGTCGACACGGCGGTGATGTCGCGGAGGTCGTTCATGCTGTTGGTGTCTGTTCTGTGGCGAATCCTCCTTATGAGGTCGGCGTCTGGTCTTGGCGCCCTCTCTACCGCCGGCGACGTCGCTCGGCAGTGACCTCCTGTCACTGCCCGTTCCTGTGGATATCCATTGTGTAGCAAACGGCTGTTCCGTCCAGGACAACCGTTCCGTCGTCACGAGTGACGGTGGTCTTGAGCTCGGTGATCGGCTTGTCGGTGCGCGCCGAGGTGACTTCGACGCGGCCGGTGATCGTGTCCCCGGGGCGTACGGGGGCCGTGAACGCCCAGTTGACGCTGAGGAACACCGTGCCCGGTCCGGGCAATTCTTCGGCCACGACAGCGTTGAGGATCGCGCTGGTGATCCCGCCCTGGACGACGATCTCCCCGAAGCGGGACGCCTTGGCCGCGGCTCCGTCGTAATGCAAAGGGTTTCGGTCACCGCTAATCGCGGTGAACAACGCGATGTCGTTGTCACCAACAGTTCGTGAGAGCTGCGCGATCTGACCGACGAACGGCGTCATGCGCGGTGAGTGGGTGTTCATGGTTTTCCTCCTTGGGGTGTGGGTGGTGTGTAGGGGCACGCAGGGCTGACATCGCCACGGCACCGATCAGGGGGCCGGGTGCGAGTAGCAGGAATGTGTACTGCCAACCGATCAGGTCGGCGGCGATGGGGACGAGTTGGATCGTGACGACGGTCAACAGGAAACCGATGGCGGTCTGCGCCGTCAGCGCGGTGCCGACGAACCGCGTGTCGGTGGTCTCGCTGAGCGCGGTGGAGAACACGCCCGAGTCGGCGATGACGGCGCCACCCCACACCAACAGAAAGCCGACGAGAACGACCGTCGGGGCGGCGAAGACGATTGGTGATACCAGGCAACAGGCTCCGCTGATCAGCAGCGCCGCCACCGCCGCAGGAGCGCGACCGTAACGGTCTGACGCCCACCCACCCACGAGGCATCCGGCCGTCCCGGCGACTCCCATCGCGACGAACGCGATCATTCCGGTCGACGACGCGGCCGCGTCGCCTCGTTGTGCACGGCCGGCAACAACGAACATTGACAGCCACGTCCACAGGGCGTAGAGCTCCCACATGTGCCCGAAGTAGCCCAGGCTTGCCAGCCTCGGTCCGCGTTTGGCGAATATCGCGATCGCGTGGCGCACATTCGGTGTGATTGCGCGGATGTCCCGGTGCGGACCCGACCGGACCACAGTGCGGGCGACGACGGCTCCAGCCGCGGTCAACACTGCCGCAGCGAGCATCACCGTTCTCCAGGGCAGCGGTCCGAGACCGCTGATGAGATGGGGTAGTGCGGAGCCGAGGGTGAGGGCTCCGAGCAAGACCCCGAACGTTCGGCCTCGATCGGCGGACGCGGACCAGGAAGCCATCAGCTTCATCCCCACCGGATAGACGCCGGCCAGGAACATCCCGGTGAGGAATCTCAGCGGGATTGCCGCACAGAGACCGTTGACGAAGAGGGCCAGTGCCGCCGTGCACGCCGC
>JBKOYU010000738.1:0-4894 GCA_046725575.1 Actinomycetota bacterium
CGGGCATCCTGCTTACTCAGATGGCCGCGATCCGCGCAGTGACTCGGCAGGGCCTGGACCTGACCGGAACCCCGCCGGTGGCGATGGCCGGGCATTCGCAGGGCGTCATGGCCGTCGAATCGCTGCGGTCCAACGGTGCCAAGGACGCCGAACTGCTGGCGCTACTGCAGCTGATCGGCGCGGCCGGGTCGCTGGTCTCCCGCCGCCGCGGCATGGTCGGGCGCGGTGACAAGTCGCCGATGGTGTCGGTGACCAACGTCGACCCGGACCGGATCGCCGAGCTCCTCGAGGAGTTTGCCAACGACGTGCGCACCGTGCTGCCGCCGATCCTGTCGATCCGCAACGGCCGCCGTTCGGTGGTCATCACCGGAACCCCCGAACAGCTGGGCCGCTTCGAGCTGTACTGCAGCAAGATCACCGAGAAGGAAGAAGCCGAGCGCAAGAACAAGCTGCGCGGCGGCGCGGTGTTCTCCCCGGTGTTCCACGGTGTGCAGGTCGAGGTCGGCTTCCATACGCCGCGGTTGGCCGACGGTGTCGAGATGGTCGATCGCTGGGCCGCCAAGTGCGGCATCGACGCCGAGATGGCGCACGAGATGACCGAATCCATCTTCGTGCGCCCGATCGACTGGGTGGCCGAGATCGAGCGGCTGCACGACGCGGGGGCGAAGTGGATCGTCGACCTCGGACCGAGTGACACCGTCACCCGCCTGACAGCTCCGGTTATTCGCGGGCTTGGTGTCGGCATCGTCCCGGCCGCGACCCGCGCGGGTCAGCGCAACCTGTTCACCGTCGGAGCCGAGCCCGAGGTGGCGCCGGCATGGGCGAGTTACGCCCCGACGACCGTCAAGCTGCCCGACGGCTCGGTGAAGCTATCGACGAAGTTCACCCGACTGACCGGGCGCTCGCCGATCCTGCTCGCCGGCATGACGCCGACGACCGTCGACGCGAAGATCGTCGCGGCAGCCGCCAACGCCGGCCACTGGGCCGAGCTGGCCGGCGGCGGTCAGGTCACCGAAGAGATCTTCGAGAACCGCATCACCGAACTGACCCAGCTGCTGGAGCCCGGCCGCGCCGTCCAGTTCAACACGCTGTTCCTCGATCCGTACCTGTGGAAGCTTCAGGTCGGCGGAAAACGCTTGGTGCAGAAGGCCCGTCAGTCCGGCGCCCCGATCGACGGTGTCGTCGTGTCTGCCGGCATCCCCGACCTCGAGGAGGCCGTCGAGCTGATCGACGAGCTCAACAGCGTCGGCATCAGCCACGTGGTGTTCAAGCCAGGCACGATCGATCAGATCAAGTCCGTCATCAAGATCGCTGCCGAGGTGCCTGGCAAGGACGTCATCGTGCACATCGAGGGCGGCCGCGCGGGTGGGCACCACTCGTGGGAGGACCTCGACGACCTGCTGCTGGCCACCTACTCCGAGCTGCGCAAGCTGACCAACATCACTGTCTGCGTCGGCGGCGGCATCGGCACGCCCGAGCGGGCGGCCGACTACCTGTCCGGCCACTGGGCCTCCGAGTACGGGTTCCCGGCCATGCCGGTGGACGGCATCCTCGTCGGCACCGCCGCAATGGCGACCCTCGAGTCGACCACTTCGCCGGCCGTCAAGCAGATGCTCGCCGAGACCAACGGCACCGACCACTGGATCAGCGCCGGAAAAGCCCAGGGCGGCATGGCATCCAGCCGCAGCCAGCTCGGCGCCGACATCCACGAGATCGACAACGCCGCGTCGCGCTGCGGGCGTCTGCTCGACGAGGTGGCCGGCGACGCGGACGCCGTTGCGGCGCGCCGTGACGAGTTGATCGCGGCGATGGCCAACACCGCCAAGCCGTACTTCGGCGACGTCGGTGACATGACCTACCTGCAGTGGCTGCAGCGCTACGTCGAGCTGGCGATCGGGGACGGCGACAGCACCGCCGACACCGCAGCGCCGAACAGCCCGTGGCTGGCCGACACGTGGCGCGACCGGTTCGACGAAATGCTCAAGCGCGCGGAGGCCCGCCTGCACCCGCAGGACTCGGGCCCGATCCACACCCTCTTCAACAACGTTGCGCTGCTGGAGAATCCAGCCGAGGCGATCGCCGCGCTGCTGGCCCGCTACCCCGACGCCGAGACCCTCAAGCTGCACCCGGCCGACGTGCCGTGGTTCATCACGCTGTGCAAGACGCTGGGCAAGCCGGTCAACTTCGTGCCGGTCATCGACAAGGACGTCCGGCGGTGGTGGCGCAGCGACTCGCTGTGGCAGGCCCACGACGCCCGCTACACCGCCGATCAGGTGTGCATCATTCCTGGCACGCAGTCGGTGGCAGGCATCACCCGCGTCGACGAGCCGGTCGGCGAACTGCTGGACCGCTTCGAGCAGGCCGCCATCGACGAGACACTGGAAAGGAACGGACAGCCCGTGCCGGTGGTCTCGCGCCGCCAGGCCCGCGCCGACGTCACCGGCCCGCTGGCCGTCGTGCTCGACTCGCCCGACGTGCTATGGGCTGGCCGCGCCTCCATCAACCCGGTGCACCGCATCGGTGCCCCCGACGAGTGGCAGGTCAACGAAAACCGAAGCGCCACACACCCATCCACGGGTGCGCGTCTCGAGCTGCATTCTGACGGCGTGGTGACGCTGAGCGTCCCGCTGTCGGACATCTGGATTGACATTCGGTTCACGTTGCCGTCGTGCACGGTCGACGGCGGCATGCCGGTCGTCACGGTCGAAGACGCGTCGACCGCGATGCGGTCGGTGCTGGCTATCGCCGCGGGCGTCGACGGGCCCGATTCCCTTCCGCCGGTGCGCGACAACACCGCCGAGGTCACGGTCGACTGGGATCCCGAAGAGGTCGCCGACCACACCGGTGTCACCGCGACATTTGGGGCTCCGCTGGCACCTGGGCTCGCTCTGGTTCCTGACGCCCTGGTCGGCCACTGCTGGCCCGCGGTCTTTTCGGTCATCGGCTCGGCGGTCACCGCGGACGGCTTCCCGGTGGTCGAGGGTCTGCTCAGCCTGGTGCACTTGGATCACGCCGCGCACCTGCTCAACCCGATGCCGAAGACGCATGCCGAATTGACTGTCAGGGCAACGGCTTCCGCGGCCACCGACACCGAGTACGGGCGCGTGGTGCCGGTTGAGGTGACCGTCGCCGACGCGGAGGGCACCGAACTGGCAAAGCTGGAGGAGCGGTTCGCCATCCGCGGCCGCACCGGTGCGGCCGAACTCGCCGACCCGCCGCGCGCCGGTGGTGCAATCACCGACAACGCGACCGACACGCCGCGTCGCCGTCGCCGCGATGTCACGGTCACGGCGCCGACAGACATGAGCGCGTTCGCGGTGGTGTCCGGGGATCACAACCCGATCCACACCGACCGGGCCGCCGCGCTGCTGGCCGGGCTGAAATCGCCCATCGTGCATGGCATGTGGCTGTCGGCGGCCGCGCAGCACGTCGTCGCCGCCACCGACGGCAAGCCGGCTCCGCCAGCGCGGGTGGTCGGCTGGACGTCGCGATTCCTCGGCATGGTGCTGCCCGGCGACGAGATCGACTTCCGCGTCGACCGCGTCGGAATCGACCGCGGCGCCGAGATTGTCGAGGTGGCGGCTCGCGTCGGCTCCAATCTGGTGATGTCGGCGACCGCGCAGTTGGAGGCGCCGAAGACCGTCTATGCGTTCCCGGGACAGGGCATTCAGCACAAGGGCATGGGCATGGAGGCCCGTGCCCGGTCCAAGGCCGCCCGCAAGGTCTGGGACACCGCCGACAAGTTCACCCGCGACACGTTGGGCTTCTCGGTGCTGCACGTGGTGCGGGACAACCCGACCAGCCTGATCGCCAGCGGGGTGCACTACCACCACCCGGACGGTGTGCTGTTCCTGACGCAGTTCACCCAGGTCGCGATGGCGACCGTGGCCGCCGCGCAGGTGGCAGAGATGCGCGAGCAGGGGGCGTTCGTCGAGGGCGCGATCGCCTGCGGTCACTCGGTCGGTGAGTACACCGCGCTGGCCTGCGTCAGCGGCGTGTACGAACTGGAGGGCCTGCTGGAGGCGGTCTTCCACCGCGGGTCGAAGATGCACGACATCGTACCGCGCGACCACATGGGCCGCTCCAATTACCGGATGGCCGCGATCCGGCCATCGCAGATCGAGCTCGACGATGCCGACGTCAAGGACTTCATCGCCGAGATCTCTACGCGCACTGGGGAATTCCTCGAGATCGTGAACTTCAACCTGCGCGGCTCGCAGTACGCGATCGCCGGCACGGTGCGTGGTCTTGAGGCGCTGGAGGAAGAGGTCGAGCGGCGCCGCGAGATCACCGGCGGCAAGCGCTCGTTCATCCTGGTGCCGGGCATCGACGTGCCGTTCCACTCGAGCGTGCTGCGGGTGGGCGTCGCCGATTTCCGACGGGCGCTGGAGCGCGTCCTTCCGCAAGGCAAGGATCCGAGCCTGGTTGTCGGGCGCTATATCCCGAACCTGGTGCCACGGCCGTTCACGCTCGACCGCGACTTCATTCAGGAGATCCGCGATCTGGTGCCGGCCGAACCGCTCGACGAGATCCTCGCCGACTACGACGCCTGGCGGAACGAGCGGCCGGCCGAGCTGTGCCGCAAGATCATCATCGAGCTGCTGGCTTGGCAGTTTGCCAGCCCGGTGCGGTGGATCGAGACCCAGGACCTGCTCTTCATCGAGGAGGCCGCGGGTGGTCTCGGCATCGAGCGGTTCGTCGAGATCGGCGTCAAGTCGGCGCCGACTGTCGCCGGCCTGGCCACCAACACTCTGAAGCTGCCCGAGTATTCGCACAGCACGGTGGAGGTGCTGAACGCCGAGCGTGACGCCGCGGTGCTCTTCGCAACCGACACCGATCCGGAGCCTGACGCCGAGCAAGAGGAGGCGCCCGCGCCCGTCGCGGAGGCCGCGCC
>JBKOYU010000691.1:0-2110 GCA_046725575.1 Actinomycetota bacterium
CCGCGGCGAACATGCGGATGTACCTGTTGCTCAAGCAGCGCGCCGCCGCGTTTCGCGCCGACGCCGAGGTTGCCGAGGCTCTCCGCGCCGCGCGGGTCGACGAGTTGCGCCGTCCCACCCTCAACCCGGGGGAGACCTATCGGGATCTGCTCGCCGACAGGTCGGCATCCGAGGACTTCGACGCCGATTCCTACTTCGGCGCCAAGGGCTTCGGTTTCGTCCGGCTGAACCAGTTAGCCATCGAACACCTCATGGGCGCTCGCTAAGATTTGGTGCACAAATTCGCCCTAGACGTGACGCGCGTCACGCTATATGTTGTCCGGGACAACAAAAGCACCCGGCAGAAGGATGAAGGGCGATCCAATGAAGCGAATCAGCGGTCTGATGCTCGCCGTAGTCGTCGGAGCGGGTCTGACACTCACCGCGTGCGGCGGCGGCGGTGGTGGTGGCGGCGGCGGCGAGGCCAAGGCGGGCAAGATCGGTGTGATCCTGCCTGACACACAGTCTTCGGTCCGCTGGGAGTCCAAGGATCGCCCGGAGCTCGAAGCCGCGTTCAAGGCCGCTGGCATGCAATACACGATTCAGAACGCCGAGGGCTCGGCCGACAAGATGGCGACCATCGCTGACGGCATGATCGCCGACGGCGTCACCGTTCTCGCGATCGTCAACCTCGACTCCGACAGCGGCGCGGCCATCCAGCAGAAGGCGGCGAGCCAAGGCGTCAAGACCATCGACTACGACCGGCTCACCCTGGGCGGCTCGGCCGACGTGTACGTCTCGTTCGACAACACCAAGGTGGGCGAGCTGCAGGGCCAGGGCCTGGTGGACTGCCTCGCAGGCAAGCAGTCAAACGTGGTGTTCCTCAACGGATCTCCCACCGACAACAACGCCACCCTGTTCACCGGTGGTGCGCACTCGGTGGTCGACAAGGTGCCGACGATCAGGATCGTGGGCGAGCAGGCTGTCCCCGATTGGGACAACGACAAGGCCGTCACCATCTTCGAGCAGCTGTACACGGCCGCCGACGGCAAGGTCGACGGCGTCTACGCCGCCAACGACGGGCTGGCCGGGTCGGTGATCTCGATCCTGGAGAAGAACCACCGCGCCGGTCAAGTGCCGGTCACCGGCCAGGACGCCACCGTCGAGGGGTTGCAGAACATCCTCGCGGGCACCCAGTGCATGACGGTCTACAAGTCCGCGAAGGAAGAGGCCGGTGCGCTCGCCAAGGCCGCCATCGCGCTCGCCAGCGGCCAGCAGCCCGAGACCAACAGCACTTCGCGTGACGACAAGGGCAACCGGGACGTGCCCTCGGTGTTGCTGACCCCGAAGTCCATCACCAAGGACAACGTCGACGTGGTGATCAGCGACGGCGGCCAGTCCAAGGAAGACGTCTGCGCCGGCCAGTTCGCGGCCGCGTGCGGCGCCGCGGGGCTCTAAGGTCGGCTGTGTCTACTGCGAACGAGCCCATCCTCGAACTGCGCGGGGTCAACAAGAGTTTCGGCGTCGTGCACGTGCTGCACGACGTCGACTTCCAGGTCTATCCCGGTGAGGTCACCGCGTTAGTCGGTGACAACGGTGCAGGCAAATCGACCCTCGTCAAGGCGATCGCCGGGATCTACCCGCTTGACACCGGCACATACGTGTTCGAGGGCAAGCCGGTCACGGTGCACGGACCCAACGACGCTGCGGCCCTTGGCATTGAGGTCGTCTATCAGGACCTGGCACTGTGCGACAACCTCGACATCGTCTCGAACATGTTCCTCGGCCGCGAACTAAAGAGCCGGGGCGTGCTCGACGAAGCCAAGATGGAGACGCTGGCCCGCGAGGCCCTCGCCTCGTTGTCGGTGCGGACGGTGAAGTCGGTGCGTCAAATCGTGTCCAGTCTGTCTGGCGGTCAACGCCAGACCGTGGCGATCGCCAAGTCGGTGCTGTGGAACGCGAAGGTGGTCATGCTCGACGAGCCGACTGCCGCGCTCGGTGTTGCGCAGACGCGCCAGGTCCTCGACCTGGTCCGCCGGCTGGCCGATCAAGGTGTTGGCGTCGTGTTCATTTCGCACAACATGGTCGACGTGTTCGAGGTCGCCGACCGGATCTGCGCGTTGTACCTCGG
>JBKOYU010000085.1:0-5020 GCA_046725575.1 Actinomycetota bacterium
GTCTGCATTGTCACCGAAGGGAGTTCGGCCTCGTCATCATCTCCGGTGACCTCCAGGGGCTGTGGCGCCGCAGACGGGGCCTTCGCATCCGGCGAAAGCCGCAGCAGGATCAGCAGAGTCGCGATCAGTGCGCGGATCACGGCCGGCAATGCCCGCACGGCGTCGATCAGGTCCTCCGACACCGCGCGCCACCGGCCGCGTGAATTTGCGTGCGGATAACCGAAATCGCGGCGTTCACCCTTGACCGCGTCCGCAATCGCCGTCGCCAGGCCGAGCCCGTCCACGACGCAATGCGACGCCACCAAGGTGACCGCCGTGCCACCGTCGTCCAACGGCAGCACGCCGAGGTGGAACGTCGGCCCCCACTCTGGGTCGACCCTCACACGCGCGCGTTGCTCGATCCAGGCACCGATCTCCGCGCGCGATCGGCGCGCCGAGAGATCGATGTCGGGTGAGCCGCCGTCGACTACCCAGCGATGACGCCCGAATGGCAACGGCGAGCGCTCTATCCGGCGTCCGAGAAGTCCGGCACCGAGATTGCCACTGAAGATCCGCAACTCGTCGAGGTCCACGTCGCGGTCGTACACCCACGTGCATTGACACACGCTGCCCTGACCGGTGGCCCGCAGGCGCAGAAGCGCGGCCTGGTCGAGCAGCGCCAGCCTGGTCACCGGCACCCCGCCTCGGCGGCGACGCGATACCCCCGCACGGCCGTCGGCCCGAACACCGCGACAAGTCCGACCGCCCATACGCCCGCCTGCAACAGCGGCCACAGCACCGGCCCGCCCTCTGCAAGCCCGCGCATCGCCTCGATCGTCGGCGACATCGGCTGAAGCCGCACCACCGGCTGCAGCCACGACGGAAACACCTCGGCGGGCGCGACGCCGGTGTTGAAGAAGAGCAGCACGACGCATCCCGCGCCCAGCCACGTCACCATGGCCCGCCCGTCCGACCGGACGGCGATCGCGACGACCGCCGTCGCAACGCCCACCGAAATGATCACCGGCACAAGAACAAATGGCACTGCCGCGGCCCAGCCATCGGCGAATCGCATGCCCAACGCGACGCCGAACGCGGTCAGCACGACGGCGGAAGCGGCCGTACGGACGGCCTCGGCGAGCAGTCGGCCGGTCAGCGCACTGGCCCGATGGATCGGCAGCACCCACAACCTCGTCAGCAGGCCCGACTCCCGTTCCGCAGGCAGCGCCAGGCCCGCGCCAAGAGTGCCGAAGATGGCGCCGACGACGGCGCACATCGGGACCAGTCCGTAGAGGCTGTCGCTTCCGGTGACGGCCAGCACGGCCTTGCCGATCAGCAGCTTGTAGATGACGAGCAGAAAGGTCGGAAACAGCAACGCCTGGACGGCCACGATCGGGTCGCGTCGCCAGCGGCGCAGCAGCCGGCCCGCCTCCAACGCGCTCTGCCGGGCGAACGACGTCAGCGATGCCTCGGACGGAATTCCTTCCGTTGCTGCAGTATTCACGGTCACCGCGTGCACCCTTGCATTCGCAACGCAAGGCCGCCGAACAGCATCAGCAACGCGATGCACCAAGCCGCCGTCACGGCCAGGCTCGCTGCGATGATGTGACCGCTGGCGAGCCCACGCAAGGTCTCGGTGACCTGCGACACCGGCTGATTGCGGACAAAGGGCCCGAGCCATGCCGGAAACGATTCTGCCGGCGCGATGCCCGTGGACAGCAGGACGAGCACCATCTGGGGGAGAAGCAACAGTTGGCTGGACGACTCGACGGAGCCGACCTTCGAGCCGAGGGCATCCGCACCGAGGCAAACCGCCATCGCGAACGCCAAGACGATGACCACAAACAGCACGGCGTATCCGAGGCCGCCTGCCATCCGGAAGCCGAACACCGAAGCCACTGCGGTACCGGCGACCAGCGCAACCACGGCGCGGATCAAGCAGTAGAGCATCCGCGCCACCAGCGGCACCATCGCCGGAATCGGCAAGGTGCGAAGCCGAACTCCGAAGCCGGACAGCCGATCCCGTGCAGCGCGATCGGCGGTGGTCATCGCGCCGAACAACATCGCCTGCACGATGACGACCGGCAGAACATACTGCGGATATGTCGTCCGTCCGGTGTCGATGAGGTTGCCCAACGCCAGCATGAACCCGAGGAAGCAGCCCACCGGGGCCAGCACCGCGAAGAGCAAGTCGGCATCGCGCAGGGTGCCCGACATGGTGCGCAGGGTAAGTGCCGCCAGGGCACTCATACGGTGACCGCCGGCGAAGTCAGGCTCAGGAATGCCTCGTCCAGCGACGGCTTGCGCAACGAAATGTCGGCGAGCTCGATGCCGAGTCCGTCGAGTCGGCGGAAGACCTCGCCGAAGGTCACGACGCCGTCAGGTGCGGGCACCGACACGGCCGCCGCGTGCTGATCGATCAGCGCATCGCAACGGGAACCTAGGCCCGCGAAATCTGCCAATGCAGTTGCGATCACGGGCAAATGGACCGGGTCGGCCGGTGTGACCTGGCAGTAGCTGATACCGACGCGGCATTTCAGGTCGTCGGCGGTTCCACTTGCCACCACCCGGCCGGAGTCCAGCACGACGATCGAATCGCTCAAGACGTCGGCCTCTTCGAGGTACTGCGTGGTCAGCAGCACCGTGACGTCCTGATCGCGCAGCGCAGACACCAGATCCCAGACATCGCGGCGGCTGCGCGGATCCAGGCCCGTCGTCGGTTCGTCGAGGAAGAGCACCCGCGGAGGGACGACCAGCGCGACCGCGATGTCGATGCGTCTGCGCATCCCGCCAGAGTAGGTGGACACCCGCCGGTCAGCGGCGTGGCCCATGTCGAACCGCTCGATCAGTTCGTCAGCCCGCCGTCGCGCATGCCGGTGCCGAAGCCCGCGCAGCTGAGCGAAGAGTGTCAGATTCTCGCGGCCGGTGAGCAATTCGTCCAGCGCAGCGTACTGCCCTGTCACACCGATACTTGCCCGGACCTCAGCCGGCTGGCGCACCACGTCGAACCCCGCGACCGTGGCCGACCCGGCGCTCGGCCGCAACAGCGTGGACAGGATGTTGATCGTCGTGGTCTTCCCCGCGCCGTTGTGTCCGAGTAGCGCACACACCGATGCCCGCCCAACGGTGTAGGTCACGCCCTGCAACGCGGAGGATTGCCTACCGAACGACTTTGCGAGGTCGCGGCATTGGATCGCAGCGTCAGGCATGGGTGTACTGCTCGACGCCGTCGGCGACCCTGGTGAACTCGGTTCGCATGGCCTCGACGTAGCGCAGGACTGACTGCCGGGCGACCTCGGTCCCGGGGTAGGCGACGACCAACTGCGTTCTGTCGCGCATGCGGTTGACCCACATGCACACCGCCTCCGACAGTCGGTTGTCGCCCCAGATACCGATCCGTAGACCGTCCCAGTAGTCGCGAAACGGCAGCTTGCGGATGTCGATGTAGGACAGCATCGGAACCGGCCGATCGGGCGCCGTGAGGGGCAGTGACGATGCGTCCGGCATCTCGAGCAGGTGATAGTAGGGCACCGCACCGAGCGAGGTGTTCACGTCGAACGATGTCTGTGCGGCGTTGACCACTTCATCGAAGGACGCACCGGCAGTCGGAATTGCCAACGGCACGAAGCTCGCCAACCATCCGACGGCGGTGGCATACGCGGGGTCACGCCGGTTGTCGAACGGCGTCAGGCCGAAGTACGTGGTGGCGCCGGTCAGCCGGTGCTCGGCCAGGGCTGCGCACGCGAACACGCCGCCGCTGAACCGTGCTCCGGCCGCGCGGCACGCCGCTTCGAACCGCCGTCCTTGTTCCTCGTCGATCAGATCGAAGACGTCTATGGCGCCCGGCGTATCGGCGCTCGCCTCGCCCAGTTCCAGCGGAAACTCAGGCAGGACACCGCCGTTCGCCGCGAGAAAGGCGCGCCACGAGAGGATCTGGGGTGACTCTTCGTCCAGATTCGAGGTGTACGCGCGCTGGTTCACGCAGTAGTCCCGGTGGCTCGCCGCCGGGGTCAGCGCGGCCGGGGCGCCCTGCAGTGTGGTGAAGTACGTGGTCTGGATGTCGAGGAAGATCACCCCCGCCGACATACCGTCAGCTCGCAAGTGGTCGATCGCGATGTAGACGGTGAACCGGTCTTCGCCCTGGATGATGCCGAAGGTGAAGCAGTCCCACTGCAGCGGATCCGGCGTATCGAGAAGCAACTTGCGGATCTGCGGCGGGGTCATCATGCCGTGGTCTGTCGGCGCCAGCGTGATGGTCTCCGGGTCGTCGATGACGTAACGGTGGATCTCATCGTTCTCACCGAAGGCGAACCGGTCATGGTACGTATCGTGGCGGCGCACGTGGGCATTGATGGCTTGGGTCATCGCGTCGATATCGCAGACGCCCGTGATCTCCCAGACCCCAATGCACAACCGCGGGATATCGCGGCCGAGGCTGGTCTGCCGGCGGTAGTAATGAAGGTGCTGTGATTGCTGGTAGCTCACGGGGGCCGGGTGAGATCTCGCTTGGGCGGCGCACGCATGGCTTGCCTCGGTGGGATACCAGGACACGACGGTGCCCTCGGCTGTCCAGTCGTCAACCGTGCCCAAGAACATGCGCTTTCCTTTCGTGTTCGTCAGCTCGTGACGACACTCCCGATGAGATCAACGTCACCGCAGAGGGCCTGCTGAATGGCGTTGAGTGCCAGGGACAGTCGTGGCCCGCAAGGCGTGGGAGTGCCTCGCCGCTCGCTGCGTCGGCGAATGCGAGCGGAACCAACCGGTGAGGGTGCCTGCCGATCCGCGCGAGGGGTGCGGCGCGGCCGCCCCGCTCGGCGATGCCGTGCGGTGACCGCCGACGAGGGGAGGTCCCGCAATTGGCATGCGCGAGAAAATAGCAGGAATCAATCGCATGTGTGCAACCGGAGATTTCCGGTTAAGTCATCAAAGATGACGGGCTAATGCGATGTGGTTTGCTGGATTTGTGCCGTTGATGACTGGCCGCTTTCGGGCGAAACTCGTCGCCCGTTCTAGCCCAATAGCACGTCGCAGTCACGCCCGC
>JBKOYU010000800.1:0-4762 GCA_046725575.1 Actinomycetota bacterium
ACGGCCATGCCCTTTACACCGCTGTCGACGGCGGTCTGCACCAGGTTGGCCTGGTTGGGCGCCTCGGGATCGTTGGAGTAGCGCAGCTCGATGTTGTCCTTCTTCGCCGCGGCGTCGGCACCCTTGCGGATCAGATCCCAGAACGAGTCGCCCGGCACTTCATGGGTGATCATCGCGATCGTCACGCGCGGTGTATCGGCGGTACTGCCGCCCATGCCACCACCCGACTCCTGGGGCTTCCCCCCGGTGCTGGAACATGACGCGAGCAAGCTGATCACTGCGGCGGCGGCAGCGACGGTGGCAGCACCGCGTGGGCTACGACGAGTGGACGAATCTGGTCGCCAGTCTGTGTATTTCATTGCGTTCCTTGTCTTTCTATGGAGGAGGGAAGGCGTGGCCGACGGAGATATCAGCCACGTCGATGGAGACTGTCTGCGGGTTGCGGTCAGCGTGGGGACATGCCGGCCGCGGTGTAGGCGGTGTCGATGTAGTGCATGTTCGTGACGGCGTCGTCGACGTCGAGTGGTAGGGCAGTGCCGTGCTGGAGGTGGTCGGCGAAGGCCTCCAATTGGTAGGTGTAGGTGGAGCGGTTTCCGAGGTTTTCGATGGCGGTACCGGTGTCGGTCACGATTTCGATGCGGTCGTCGCCGTACTGGAGCAGGTAGTCGTGGGCGAACGCTTCGCCCTTATCGCCGGTCAGGCGCATGGTCATCTCGTGCCGATCGGCGGACATCGAGGTGATGACGCAACCGCTTGCTTCGTTGGGGAACGTCAGGTCGATGTCGCATGATTCGTCGACGCCGGGTGAGCGTTCGGTGCCGCGGGCACTCAAGATGGTGGGGTCACCGCCGGCGAAGCGGGCCAGGTGGCGGTGCACGTGCAGCGCATAACAGCCGAGGTCCATGAGCGCGCCACCGGCAAGTGCGAGGCTCCAGCGCGCGTCGTCGGGCTTGGGTTCGGGCATCTTCATCACGACCTCGACACGCTTGAGGGTGCCCAGGGTGCCGTCTTCGAGCAGGCCGAACATGCGGCGGGTGATGGGGTGGAAGAGGTAGTGGAAGCCCTCCATGATGATCGTGCCGTGCCTGCGCGCCGCCTCGCGGACCTGCTCGGCTTCGGCGGCGTTGCGGGCGAATGGTTTTTCGCTGAGCACCGCTTTGCCTGCCCTGATGGCGGCGAGGTTCCATTCGGCGTGGAACGCGTTGGCCAGCGGGTTGTAGACGACGTCAACCTCGGGGTCGGCGACCAGGTCGGCATAGGAATCCACCACCCGCTCCACCCCGTAGCTGCGGGCGAACGTCTCCGCACGGCCACGGTCACGGGCGGCCACGGCGACGAGACGGTGCCCGAGCGCCGCGGCGGGGGAGACGATGGCCAGCTCCGCGATGCGCGAGGCGCCCAGCACCCCGATCCGCAGCACGGTCATGGGATGAGGCTTCGCAGGTAATCGACACTGCTGCGCACGTCCGCGACCGGTCCCTCGCCTTCGGGCTCACCGTCGAGGATGGTGTCTTGTTCGAGGGTGAACCAGCCGTCGAACCCGCGATCGAGAAGGTGCCCGACCACGCCGGCGATATCGACATCGCCGGTGCCCAGCGGGGTGTACATGCCCTGGGCGACGGCCTGGGCGTAGGTGAGGTCACCGGACTGCACCCGTTCGGCGTAGTCGGCGTGGACGTCCTTGAGGTGGGAGTGGGTGATGCGGTCGGCGGCAGTGCGAGCCAGCTCCAGCGGATCGGTACCACCGATGAGCAGGTGACCGGTGTCCAGACACAGCGGGATTGTCGACCCGTCGAGCACCCGGGCGACCTCGTCACCCTTCTCGATCATCGTGCCGACGTGCGGGTGCAGCACCGCGCGGATCCCGCGGGCCCCGGCGGTCTCGTGGAGGCGATCGAGATTGGCCAGCAAGTTTTTCCAGCCGTCCTGGTCGAGTTGCGGGCGTGAGTCGTAGCCGTCGGAGCCGGTTGCCGCGGCCAACACCAAAACCTTGGCGCGGGCGGCGACGTAGGCGTCGAGCAGCTCGGCGATGTCGGGCACCGGATCATGGTCGGGTTCGTGCAGCAGGGCGGGAGTGAATCCGCCGACGGCCGCAAGCCCGTACTCGTCAAGCATGGCCGCCAACGCCGCGGGGTCGGCGGGCAGGAACCCGTCGGGTCCGAGTTCGGTTGCGCTAAGGCCAACTTCGCGCATTTCGGTGAGGACCTTGTGCGGCCCGAGCTGGAACCCCCAGCCGGGGACCTCGCACACTCCCCACGAAATCGGTGCTCCGGCAATGCGATTCATGATCGTACCTCGTCCATTCTGATCGGTCGGTGTTGGTGCAGGGACAGTGTGGCGGCCTCGGCGATCCACGCGACTTCGAGCGCCTCCCCGGGTGGGCAGGGCGAAGCCCGGCGACCCATCGCGACGTCGAGGAACGCGCCGAGTTCTGCGCGATAGGCTTCAGCGAAGCGGTCCATGAAGAACTGGTGCGGGGCACCGGGCGGAAAAGTTTCGCCGGGTGCGAGGTTGCGTACCGGCACACTTGAGTCCCAGCCGGCGACGACGGTGTCGGCGCTGCCGTGCAATTCCAGTCGGCAGTCGTGGCCGCGTCCGTTGTAGCGGGTGTTCGACACCACTCCCAGCGTGCCGTCGTCGAACGTCAGCAGTGTCTGGGCGGTCGCGACGTCGCCGGCCTCGGCGAACATCGCCTCGCCGTGGGCGGTTCCGGTGGCATACACCTCGACCACCTCGCGCCCGACGATCCAGCGCACGATGTCGAAGTCGTGCACACTGCAGTCCCGGAAGATCCCGCCCGACACGGCCACGTAGGCAGGTGGCGGTGGCGCGGGGTCCATCGTCGTGGAGCGCACGGTGGTCAGCCGGCCCAGCTCGCCGGCGCGCACCGCCTCGTAGGCGGCGACGTAGGCGGGGTCGAACCGCCTGTTGTAGCCGATCTGCACCGGAACGGTGGAATCGGTGAGCCTGGACACGATCTCGCGGCTCTCGGCGACGGTGGACGCGATCGGCTTTTCGCAGAACACCGGGGTTCCAGCGTCGACCGCGGCCAGGATCAGCCGCGCGTGCGCGGGTGTGGCGGCGGCGATCACCACGCCGTCGACCCCGGCGGCCAGCGCCGCATGGCCGTTGGGGACCGCGCGGGCGCCGAGCCGTTCGGCCACATCGGCCGTGACCTCGGCTCGTTCGTCGGTGACGACGAGTTCGTCCACACCGGCGAGCCCGCTGAGGGTTTGCGCGTGGAAGGCGCCGATCCGGCCCAGGCCGATGACGGCAAGCGTGGCACCCATCAGTCGTGCCCTCCGATCACAATCTGGTCCCAGTCGATGACCGATCCGGTGACCACCCCGCTGCGCGGCGAGAGCAGCAGCACGACGATCTCGGCGATCTCATCGGGTTGGCCGAGTTTGCCCATCGGCACCTTTTTGGCGGCCGCGGTGGCCCAGTCGTCGTCAGCCTGGTGGAAGGTTCGCTGGGTCTGTGTTTCGCCTTCGCTTTCGGTCCAGCCGATGTTGAGGCCGTTGATGCGGATGCGATCCCACCGATGGGCGTAGGCGGCGTTGCGGGTGAGGCCGGCCAGGCCAGCCTTGGCCGCCACGTACGGCGCGAGATACCCCTGGCCGCCGTGCGCGGCGATCGAGATGATGTTGACGATGCTGCCCGCGGTGTGCCGTTCGATCATGTCGGTGACGGCGGCCTGCATCGCGAAGAACGGTCCGCGCAAGTTGACGGCGATGTGGGTGTCGAACAGCTCCGGGGTGGTGTCGAGCAGGGTGCCGCGGGTGGTGATCCCCGCGGCGTTGCACAGGCCGTCGATGCGACCGAACTCCTCCACCGTGCGGGTCACCGACCGGCGGGCCTGTTGCGGGTCGGCCATATCGGTCTGCACAAACCGCACGTCGCCGCCAAGGGCTTCCAGTTCGGCGGCGAACCGCTTGCCGGCGTCCAGCCGGCGCCCGGTGACCACGACCTGGGCGCCCTCGCGCACCGCCGCGCGGGCCGCCGCCCCGCCGACACCTTGCGTGCCACCGTTGATCAACACGACTTTTCCGTCGAGTAACCCGCTCACGGGCGTCCTTTCGATTCCTGTCGGCGCGGCGGCGGTGCGCCGCCAAACCCTGCCTGCAACGGAAAGCGTTGTCGCCTCTGATCGGTGGGATCTGAGGTGCGTGGCTGGACTTCGGGTTGGGGTATGGGCGCTGTCCGCGTGCTGCTAGTGTTGCTGTGATCTAGACCTCAATCAACCCCTTCATGCCATCAATTTCCCATCAAGGAGGCGTGTATGTCGCATCGCTACAGGGTCCGTGAGATCGCTCAGCAGGCCGGGTTGAGCGAGGCGACGGTGGATCGGGTGCTGCACGATCGCCCCAATGTGCGCCACTCCACGCGGTTGGAAGTCGAGCAGGCCATCCGTGACCTCGACAAGCAGCGCTCCCAGTTGCGGTTGGCCGGGCGGAAGTATCTGGTTGACGTGGTCATGCAGGCGCCGCAACGGTTTTCGAGCGCATTCCAGCAGGCGGTGGAGGCCGAGTTGCCGGCGCTGGCGCCCGCGGTGGTCCGCAGCCGCTTCCATTTCCGCGAAACCGGGTCGGTGCCGGCGATGGTGGAGACCCTGGATAAAATCCGGACGCGCGGGTCGCACGGGGTGATCGTGAAGGCGCCCGACACCGACCTGGTGGCCGAGGCGATTGACCGGCTCACCGCCGAGGGCATCCCGGTGGTCACGTTCGTCACCGATGTGCCGCGCAGCAGTCGCGTGGGC
>JBKOYU010000924.1:0-2641 GCA_046725575.1 Actinomycetota bacterium
GGTGGAACTCGAAGCCAACAATTTGGTGCGCTTCAACGAGCAAGGACAGATTGTTGATTTCAAGGTCTTCGTCCGTCCGCTCCCGGGGCTCGCGACACTGTTCGCGACGCTCCCGCCGCGGGTTTCAACGAGACGTCGCGGACGCCTGAAGGGCACGCTCGTGGCGATCCTCGCCCGGCCTTTAGCCTTCACGCTGCGCACCGCCGACCGCATGACACCCAGCTTTCTCTAGGCCACACGCTGCCCGACCGACATCGCAGCACCAGGCGCCGTGCCCGCCTCTCAGCGACAACTCACTGACCTGCATCGCAACCCCTGTGTTGTCGCTGATCGATGATGTCTCGTTCTGGCCGTGACCTTGCTAAACGGCGTGGTTGCTCGTAGGCGGGCAAGTCGAACCAGCCCTCCAGACTCGTCGGCCGTGATTCTTCAGCAGGCTCCCAGTTCTTCGAGCGCGTCTGCCAGCTCCTCAGGCCTGCTCACGTGCGGCGCGTGGCCGCCGGGAAGCACGACCGGCTCGACGGCCAGGAACTCTCGGGCCGTCCTGCATTGCCATTCCGGCGTGAGGGTCCGGTCGGCCGCGCACGCCACGTAGGACGCAGGCACCGACGGCCAAGCCGACAGAGGACAGGGTTCCTCCATCGCCCGCTTTGCGTAGAAGTGCACCCGGGTGGAAAGCGCCCAAGCGATGCGGTCTGCCGGGCAGTCGTGAAACACAAAGTCGAGCGCGACCCGGTCGTCCATCGGGTTCTGGTCCAGCCACGCCGGATTGAACATCGACGGATCGGCCTGGAATTGCTCGACGGCGCTGACGCCAGGACGCGGAACGATGGCCGCCAGAAAGACCATTCGGCTCGGGCGCCAGCGCTCGGCCACCAGCGGGAGATACAACCCGCCCGCGGAATGTGCGACGCATACGACGTCGACAGGGTCTTCGCCCGAGTCGACCAGCGTTTCGACGAGTCGCTGGGCATGCCAAGCCGCCCCTTCGTCAGCCCTGCTCAGTTGGAACGCCGGCGTGAGCGTGCGGTGACCCCGTCGATGCAGCTCCTCGACCAGCAGCCGCCAGCCGGCCGGCCCCTGCCCGCTGCCATGGATCAGGCACCACGCGGTCACGTGGCCAGGCTAGATCGCCGTCGCCATGTGTGAGGGATTGCCGGCAGCGAGATCGACACGACGGGTTCGGGCAGCACCGCGGCAATGTGGTCGAGTGCGGCCGAAGTCGCGCGAACAACCGACGCGCGCACCTTCTTGACCAGCTCTGCCATGCCTGCGACGTCGAAGCGGTGGCCGTCATAGTGAATCGGGGCGGCGGTCATACCGGGCTCGATCAGCTCGATCCGTCGACGGTCGATGACCTCGTAGTCGGCTGAGGCCGCAACAACTACGGCCCACCCGAGATGATCGGCGATGCCCAGACGCACGTCGCCGATTATTCCTCGGCCGCGGCCAACCACGCCTCTTCGAGAGATTCCTTGCGTTGCAGCAGCTCCTGCAGCTCGACGTTGAGCTGGCCGAGCCGCACATGATCCGAAGCGGCTTCGGCCATCGACTCGTGCAGCGCCGCGATCTGGTCGTCGAGCTTCCCGAGCTGCCCCTCGATACGTGCCATCTCCTTGCCGGCCCGTCGCTCGCGTGCCGACGCCGACTCGCCCCGCTGCGCCGGCGCCGAAGCCGTCACCGCCCCAGAGGCATTGGCCCGGTCCGCCAGATACTGCTCGATGCCGCCAGGCAGCAGGTCGCATCGGCCGCCGCCCGTCAGTGCGTACGTCACATCGGAAACCCGCTCCAGGAAGTACCGGTCGTGCGTGACGACGATCAGTGTCCCTGGCCAGCCGTCCAGGTAGTCCTCGATCACCGTGAGCGTGTCGATGTCGAGGTCGTTCGTCGGCTCATCGAGCAACAGCACGTTCGGTTCTTCCAGCAGCAGTCGCAGGATCTGCAGCCGTCGCCGCTCGCCGCCGGACAGGTCGTCGACCCGCGCCGTCAGCTTGTCGCCGGTGAAGCCGAAGTCCTTCAGCAGGGTGTCGGCGCTGATCTCCCGGCCGCCCGCCAATTCGGTTACACGGCGGCGGTTCTCGACGGCATCCAGAACGCGGTCGGCACCGTCGAGGTCGGCCAGCGCCTGACTCAGGTAGCCGATCTTCAGCGTGGTGCCGCGCTTGATGGTTCCTGCGGCCGGCTGCAGTTCACCGGTCAGCAGCCGCAACACCGAGGTCTTGCCGGTGCCGTTCACACCGACGAGCCCGATGCGGGCGCCAGGCCCGATCGACCAATCAACGCGATCCAAGATCACCCGTGGCGGGTCACCCACCTCCAACAAGACCTGGTGCAGGTCGAACACATCCTTACCCAGCCGAGTAGTCGCAAACCGTTGCAACACAAGCGAATCCCGCGGCGGTGGTTCGTTCGCGATCAACTCGTTCGCCGCCTGGATGCGGAACTTCGGTTTCGACGTGCGTGCCGGCGGGCCACGCCGCAGCCAAGCCAGCTCCTTGCGCATGACGTTGCGCCGCCGCGCCTCCGTCCCCGCGGCCAGCCGCATCCGCTCGGCGCGGGCCAGCACGTAGGCCGCATATCCACCGTCGTAGGCGTCGACCGCGCCGCCGTGTACCTCCCACGTCCGCGTGCACACAGCGTC
>JBKOYU010000512.1:0-2786 GCA_046725575.1 Actinomycetota bacterium
CGCGACCGAACTGGCGGGCGAGGAGATCACCGCCAAGCTGACCACGGCGCCGGGCAATGGCGCTGCGCTGGGCGGTCTGAAGGTGACGACGGAGAACGCGTGGTTCGCGGCGCGCCCGTCGGGCACCGAGGACGTGTACAAGATCTATGCAGAGTCGTTCAAGGGGCCCGAGCATCTTGCGGAGGTCCAGGAAGCGGCCAAGGAAGTGGTGAATAAAGTCATCGTGTGAGCTCAACCGCGGAGGGTGCCTGTTCCAGTGCCACCAAGGAGCGGCTGCCCCGCGAAGTCTGGGTGCTGATCGCGGCGAATGTGGTGGTTGCGCTGGGATACGGCGTGGTCGCCCCGGTCCTTCCGCAGTATGCGCGCCATTTCGGGGTCAGCATCAGCGCGGCAACGTTCGTCATCTCGGCCTTCGCGCTCATGCGGTTGGCTGCGGCCCCGCCGGCCGGATTGCTTGTTCAGCGTTCGGGGGAGCGGCGGGTTTACATCAGCGGTCTGCTGATCGTGGCGTTGTCCACCGCGGCATGCGCGTTCGCCCAAACGTATTGGCAACTGCTGCTGTTCCGTTCGCTCGGCGGGCTGGGGTCGGCGATGTTCACGGTGTCGTCACTCGGTCTGATGATCCGGATCTCGCCGCCGGACGCGCGCGGCCGCGTCGCCGGTCTGTTCTCGTCGGGATTTCTGGTCGGCTCGGTCGGTGGACCGGTGCTGGGGAGCGTCACCGCGGGCCTGGGTTTGGCGGCTCCATTCGTGATCTATGGCGCGGCGCTGTTGGTCGCCGCAACGGTGGTGTTCGTCAATCTGCGACACTCGGCCGTAGCGGCACCGGAGGCGGATAGCGAGCCCGCCGTTTCGGTGCGCGCGGTGCTTCGTCACCGGGCATACCGCGCCGCGCTGTTCTCCAATTTCGCGACGGGTTGGGCGGCGTTCGGGTTGCGCATCGCGCTCGTGCCGCTGTTTGTCGTCGAAGTCCTGGGCCGAGGGGCCGGCTTTGCGGGCATCGCGCTTGCGACGTTCGCCGTCGGAAACATCTCCGCTGTCATCCCCAGTGGTTATCTCTCGGACCGGGTCGGGCGTCGCAAGCTGCTCATTCTCGGTCTGGGGGTGTCGGCCGGGACGACGATTCTGGTCGGATTCGCAACGTCACTGCCCGTCTTCCTGGCGGCGGCGTATGTGACCGGCGCAGCAACGGGCATCTTCATCTCCCCACAGCAGGCCGCGGTGGCCGACATCGTAGGAAACAAGTCGCGTGGCGGGACGGCGGTCGCGACGTTCCAGATGATGGCCGACCTGGGTTCGATCGTCGGCTCGCTCGTTGTTGGGCAGGTGGCCGAGCATGCATCGTTCGGTTGGGCGTTCGTGGTCAGCGGCGGCATCCTGCTGCTCGCAGCATTGGGCTGGATCTTCGCACCGGAGACCCGGGGCCGCCCGCCCGCCGAACACACGCCCGCCCGCGCGCTGGGCCCGGAGGCCGGTGGCGAAGTGCCGTGACCAGCGATTTTGAACGCTTCCCGCAGGTGGTGTAACTTCGATGGGCACGACTTCACGGGGCTATGGCGCAGCTGGTAGCGCACCACACTGGCAGTGTGGGGGTCAGGGGTTCGAGTCCCCTTAGCTCCACGTTGAAAACCCGTTCTGACCAGTGTCGGAGCGGGTTTTAGTTGTTAGCCGGATCGAGCCGCAGGACGCCTTGTGTCCTAAATCTGTCCTACCGCTGAGGAGAAGACGTCCGCGGCTGCGGTCAGGCGGTCGTCGGTCACACGCCCCTTCGGCGTGTCCCGCCAGCTGCGTGCGAACTCGATCTCCGCCGGGGTTGCGTTGGGCTGCTGGTCGCCGGTCGGCCAGAAGGAGCTCATCGTCTCCCACAGCTTGCGCCCGTACAGTGACAGGCCGCTCGCCCGCTCACGGTCGAGCCACCACTGGAACAGCTCGTCGCTCGGGGGCCCGCTCCAGCCGATGTCGTCGCCGGGCGCGGCGATGTAACCGTCCAGGGTCATGTTCATGCCGTAGATCAGTTTCCGCATGGCGCCAACCTACCGTGAGTCGGTCTCCGGCGTATAGACCTGCACGGCGCCGGTATTGATACGTCACTTGTCTTGATCGTTGAGTAGTTGTGGCTGAAGAACTTCGGGTTGACATGCGGAAACTCTCCCCGGCGGCGCAGGAGGCGCTGCGGATGCGGGTGATGGCCGCGATCGATGACGGGCTCGACGATGACCGGGCGGCGGCATTGTTCGGGGTCTCGACCAAGTCGATCAGCAGGTGGCGGGCACGCCGTGAAGCCGAAGGGCCCCAGGGGCTCAGGTCCGGCAAGCCCGGCCGCAAGACCGGGACGTACCGGTTCCTGACCGAGTCCGAGGAGGCCGCGCTCAAGCAGACGATCCTGGAGTTCACTCCCGACGACCTCGGGCTCGGCGGGCTGCTGTGGACCACACACAAGGTCCACGCGTTCCTCCAAGCCCACTTCCAGGTCCGGTTCTCCCACGGCGGTCTGATCAAGCTGTTCCGCAGGCTGGGCCTGTCGTTCCAGCGGCCCGACCGGCGTGCCCGCGAGGCTGACCCGGAAGCGATGCCTGAGTGGACCGAGGTCACCTACCCGGCCATCCGCGCCAAGGCGGGGGACGAAGACGCCGTGGTCATGTTCGCCGACCAGGTCGGCGCCCGCTCCGACCACTTGAACGGCCGGACCTGGGGCGAGCAGGGGAACACCCCTGTGGTCGCCCGGACCGGGAAGCGGTTCGGACTCAACGCGATGAGCGCGATCTCGACCCGGGGCCGAATGTACT
>JBKOYU010000728.1:0-3226 GCA_046725575.1 Actinomycetota bacterium
CCGGCCATGCATGTGCGGCTCGGGCTCGGACTCGTATTTCCAGTCGTAGAAACGACTTCCGATCGGAAACGGCAGCGCCGCGGGCATGTGAACGAACACGTCCCACAGCGAATCGTTGCGGCCCGCCTCCAGCACCAGAACCTTGTTGGCCGGGTCGGCGGACAGCCGATTGGCGAGCGCACATCCCGCCGATCCGCCGCCGACGATCACGAAGTCGTACCGCGTTGATGTCATCGTTGTCCTCCTGCGATCGTGGAAAAAGGCTATCGCTCCGAAGCGTGATACGCATCACGTTTCTCTATGTGCAACGACGTCTCGTATAGTTGCGTTATGAGCAACCCGCGAGGTGAGAACGCTGGTGGTGTGCAGTCGGTCGACCGCGCCGTCAGCGTGCTGGAAATCCTGGCCCAACGTGGTGAAGCCGGGGTCAGCGAGGTAGCCGCGGACATCGGCGTGCACAAGTCGACGGCGTTCCGGTTGCTCGCGGCGCTCGAGGAGCGCGAACTCGTCGAACAGACCCAAGACCGCGGAAAGTACCGGCTGGGCTTCGGCATCCTGCGGCTGGCCAGCGCGGTGCCCGGCCAACTGGACGTCACCCATCAGGCCCGTGCGGTCTGCGAACAGCTCGCTGCTCAGCTCGGCGAAACCGTCAACATCGCGGTGCGCCGATCGCACTTCGTCGTCAACATCGACCAGGCGCGCGGGCCGAGTGCGGTCGCGACGCACAATTGGGTCGGTGAGCTGACCCCGTTGCACGCGACGTCGAGCGGCAAGATCCTGCTCGCCTACATGACACCTGAAGAGCGCCGAAAGCTGTTGGCCTCGTCGGGGCTTGCCCGACTCACCCCCCACACGATCACCTCGCAACGGGATCTCGAGGCGCAGATCGAGGCGGCCGCGCGCGACGGATACGCGACTTCGGTCGAGGAACTGGAGGAGGGGCTGAACGCCGTCGCCGCGCCGGTGCGCGATCACACCGGTGGTGTGATCGCGGCGCTGTCCGTATCGGGTCCGGTCTACCGATTCACCGAAGAACGGATGCGCGAAGTGACCCACGATGTGGTCGCCGCCGCGGCGGCCATCAGCAATCGGATGGGCCACCTCGACTGACGGGACGGCTGCGGTCATTTCGTCAGCTTCGCCTGCACCCAGTTGTGGAATTCGCCGATGTGATGCTCGCTGGGCACCAGCACCCCACCGTCGCGATAGGTGCGTGAGCTCATCGCCGGCTGGCAGCGCTCGCATGCGGCGAAGTCCTGCTGATTGACTCGGTGGAACAACTCCACCGAGCGACTTACGTCCTTGCCGGACTCCACCACATCGGGCAGGTACAGCCAGTCGCATTCGACGACCGTGTGGTCCGCGGCGAGCGGAAACATCCGGTGCAGGATGACGTGGTCGGGCACCAGGTTGACGAATACCTGCGGCTTGATCGTGATCGCGTAGTAGCGCCGGTCCTGGTCCTGCGCGACGCTCGGGATCTGGTCCAGTCCCGCCGACCCGTCGATGGTGAAACCTTCGACGTGCTCGCCGAATTCGGCGCCGTGACCGACGTGGTACTGCACCGCCAACCCGTCGGCGAACTCGGGCAGCACCTCGGTGAGCTCCGGATGGATCGTGGCGCAGTGGTAGCACTCCATGAAGTTCTCGATGATGAGCTTCCAGTTCGCCTTGACGTCATAGCGGATCCGGCGACCGACGCGCAGGTGCGCGACGTCGTACTGGTCGATCAACTCGACGCTGCCGAGGCGATCGCTGACGCCCTTGCGGACCGTGTCGTCGAACGACGGTGGGGTATCGGCCAGGCACACCCACACGTAGCCCAGCCACTCCTGCACCGCGATGTGGTGCAGGCCGTACTCGACCCGGTCGATGTCGGGCATCTTGGTCAGATTCGGCGCGGCCACCAACTTGCCGTCGAGGTCGTAAGTCCAAGCGTGATAAGCACATTGGAATGCGCGCTTGACCTCGCCGCTCTCGTCGGTGCACAGCTGCGCGCCACGGTGCCGGCAGACGTTGAAGAACGCGCGCACCTCGCCGCTGCGGGACCGGGTGATCAGCACGCTCTCGCGTCCGACCTGAACCGTTTTGAACGCGCCCGGCTTGTCGAGGTCGGCGGACCGCACGGCGCAGAACCACATGGACTCGAAGATCTCCGCCTGCTCCATCGCGAAGATGGTGGCGTCGGTGTAGTAACTGCCGGGCAGCGTCGAGATCAGGCTCTGCGGCAATCCGACGGTGGTCATCGAGATCTCCTCTGCTGGAAACGAAGTCAGGCGGGGACGGGGACGAAGGCCAGTTGGCGACGCCATCTGGTGAACAGCTTCGGTTGGTCAACACCGAGCACGGCGACCGGTTCACCACCGCGGCGATACACGGCAAGGAAGCTGGCGTCGCGCGGGCTGCCCACCTCGAAGGTGATCTCATCGCCGGGATCGGCGATGCCCGCGAACTGGATCCGGCGGTCGTACTGGTCGGACCAGAAGTAGGGGGCTTTGGCCGGCGTGCCGTTGTGTCGGCCGCCGGCGAGCAACGTGGCGACCGCGATCGCCGGGCGCTCCAACGCGCCTGTCCAATGCTCGACGCGGTGCGGCCAGCCGACGGACGGCTCATGCCAGGCCGCGCAGTCGCCCACCGCGACCACATTCGGGATGGAGGTGGCGCCGCCCTCGTCGCACACGACGCCGTTGGCCAACTCGAGCGGGCTGTCCCGCAGCCACTCGATGTTCGGAATGGCGCCGATGCCGACGACGACGACGTCGGCGGCCAGCCGACGCCCGTCGGCCAATTCCACGCCAGTGACTCGATCGCTGCCGATGAGACCCGCAACCGGAGCCCCGCACAGCAACCGGGTGCCGTGCTCGGTATGCAGCCGCGCCACGGTGGCGCCGAGCTGCACGCCCAGCGGGCCGGCCAGCGGCGCCAGCGCGGCCTCGACCACCGTGACGTCCAGGCCCAATTTCGCTGCCGTCGAAGCGACTTCGCCTCCGATGAATCCCGCGCCGATCACCACAAGCCGTGCCCCAGAGCGCAGTTCGTCGCGCAGAGCGATGGCGTCGTCGACCGTGCGCAGCACGTGCACTCCGGCGAGGCCCACTGAGCCGGGCCACGACCGTGCCCGCGCACCCGTCGCCACCACGATGCCGTCGGCGGCGATCGTGGTTCCGCCGTCGACCTGCACGGCGCCCGCGTCCGCGTCGAGGCGGGTCGCGTGCACGCCGAGTAG
>JBKOYU010000132.1:0-2984 GCA_046725575.1 Actinomycetota bacterium
ACGCATCCCATCGTCGGCAGCGTGCTGCGGCGCGGCTACAAGGTCGGCGATCAGGTGGTGCGCCACGCCCTTGTCGGCGTGGTCGACACCGTGCCCGACGCCGGCGAGGAGGAGCCGGCCAAGGCTGCCGAGTCGGTCGAGGAGGCCGATAACGCCGACGTGGCGAGCGAGCGGGCCGCAGAATCAACCGACTAGCACACAACTAGAGAGAAGTGGTAAGGAGGTGACGCGGCATGGCCCAGCGCGAATGGGTCGAAAAGGACTTCTACAAGGAGCTCGGCGTCTCCTCTGACGCCAGCGCCGACGAGATCAAGCGGGCCTACCGGAAGCTGGCCCGCGATCTTCATCCCGACACCAACTCCGATCCCAGTGCCGCCGAGAGATTCAAGGCGGTGTCCGAGGCGCACAGCGTGCTGTCGGATCCGGCTAAGCGCAAGGAATACGACGAAACCCGGCGGCTGTTCGCAGGCGGCGGGTTCGGCCGGGGCCGCTTCACCGGAGGCAACTTCGGCGGATTCGGTGGCGACGGCGCCGAATTCAACCTGAACGACTTGTTCGATGCGGCCGGGCAGACCGGCGGGGCGAACATCGGCGACCTGTTCGGCGGACTGTTCGGCCGTGGCGCGCAGCCGCGACCCAGCCGGCCGCGCCGCGGCAACGACCTGGAGACCGAAACCGAGCTGTCGTTCATGGAGGCCACCAAGGGTGTGGCGATGCCGTTGCGGCTCACCAGCCCGGCGCCGTGCACGAATTGCCATGGCAGCGGGGCACGTCCGGGCACCAGCCCGAAGGTGTGCCCGAACTGCAACGGGTCCGGCGTCGTCAGCCGCAATCAGGGCGCCTTCGGGTTCTCCGAACCCTGCACCGAATGCCGGGGCAGCGGCTCGATCATCGAGCACCGGTGCTCCGAGTGCCAGGGCACCGGGGTGACCACACGCACCCGCACCATCAACGTGCGAATCCCGCCGGGTGTCGAGGACGGCCAGCGGATCAGGTTGGCCGGGCAGGGCGAGGCCGGTCTGCGCGGAGCCCCGTCGGGCGACCTGTACGTGACCGTACATGTCAGGCCGGACAAGGTCTTTGGCCGTGACGGCGACGACCTCACCGTCACCGTTCCTGTCGCCTTCCACGAGTTGGCATTGGGCGCAACGCTTTCGGTGCCGACACTGGAAGGCAAGGTCGGTGTGCGGGTGCCCAAGGGCACGTCCGACGGCCGCATCCTGCGGGTGCGGGGACGCGGGGTCCCGAAACGCTCCGGCGGCCACGGCGACCTGCTCGTCACCGTCAAGGTTGCGGTGCCGCCGAACCTGGAGGGCGAAGCGCAGGAAGCGCTGGAGGTCTACGCGAAAGCCGAGCGCGCCAGCGGCTTTGACCCGCGCGCCGGATGGGCAGGTGCATGATGGCCAAGAAGGACGATGCCCGCACCTTCCTGATCTCAGTGGCCGCCGAGCTGGCAGGCATGCATGCCCAGACGTTGCGTACCTACGACCGGCTCGGCCTGGTGAGCCCGCAGCGCAGCTCCGGCGGCGGGCGCCGCTACTCGCAGCACGATGTCGATCTGCTGCGCGAGGTGCAGCGGCTGTCGCAGGACGAGGGTGTCAACCTCGCCGGCATCAAGCGCATCATCGAGCTGACCAATCAGGTTGAGGCGCTTCAGTCGAGAGTCCGTGAATTGGCCGCGGAGCTTGACGAATTGCGCGCCAGGCAGCGCCGCGACGTCGCCGTCGTGCCGAAGAGCACGGCCGTCGTCGTCTGGCAGCCGCGCAACAAACGCTAAGCGACCTTGATCCGGAACTGCGCGACGGCGGACTCACCGGGATTGACCACTCGGTAGCCGCCGCGGCGCAGCGAGTCGGTTGGCGCGGCCATCGGCTCGAAGCACACCACGTCGTCGTCGCCGGGCGCGAACACCTGCGCCGCGGTGTAGCCCTTGTCGAAGTGCACCTCGATGCGACGATCGCCGCCCGACACCGCGAACACGGAACCTTCCGGCACTTCGTCGTATCCGTCGTCTAAGAACTTGTCGCCCAACGTTTCTGTGGCCGCCGTGTGCTCTTCCATCGCTCCCGTCGGGATGCCCCACGCGTTGACCGGACGGAACCGCATGGCTGGCGTCTCGATCTGCCACTGCGCTCGCGGCACGTCGGGCAGCTGCAGGTACGGGTGAAAGCCGAAGCACAACGGGACGCGTGAACCCGTCGTCGCGGTTACCGTGGTCTTTACGGTGAGCGTGCGATCTTCGAGCGTGATGTCCAGCTCCAACAGGTGGGGAAACGGAAACGTGGCCAGCAGCCCCGGCCGAGCCGCATAGTCCAGTTCGGCCGTCAACCGGGATTCGAGCTGCGTGGTGACGGTCCAGTCGGGGTAGCCGGCCAAGGTGCCGTGGATGGGCACGCCGTGCTGGTCGGTGCGCACGCCGCCGGTGCCCGGGGTCAGCGTGACGACGGCGCCGTCGACGCCATAGCCGTTGCTGCTCAACCGGTTCGCCCACGGGTACAGGATCGGGATACCCATCGTGCGGTGGGTGGATACGTACGCCTGCAGACCGCGCCGCTGGCCGAGTAGCTCTACGCCCTCGTCGGACAGTGAGGTGCCGACCATGCCGGCATTGGGAACATAGGTCGCGGTGAGCGATGACGAAGGGTCACGCAGCGTGACGGTTTCGAACTCGGGCACGGGGACGATCCTGCCACGCTCAGCTCGCAAGGGGATCGTGTTGGATGCGCTCGGCGGGTGCGCCTTTGTCGATCAGCGCCGCCTTGGTGGTCTCCACCATCTTCGGCCCGCCGCAGATGAGGATCTGTCGATCGCCCCAGCCGCCGTAGCGCGTCACCACGTCGGGCAGCATGCCGGTCTGCCGCACATGCAAGCCACGAGGCGGCTCGACATCGGGATACTCGGCGGCCCATGGCGGATCGGTGTTGAACTCCGACACCGGCGTCACCGACAGCCACGGGTTCGTCGACGCGATCTGCCACAGCGTG
>JBKOYU010000405.1:0-4679 GCA_046725575.1 Actinomycetota bacterium
GTGCCTTTCGGCGGAATCGCATGCCGCTTCTGCATGGCGGTCACCGTGACGGCATCCGTCTGGTCGGGCAGCGGTCCCGCGGTCAGCTGATTCCACGCGTTCTGCACGGTGGGGAAGTAGCCGACCCACAGGTTCAGGGCCAGCGCGGCACACAGCACGCACATCGGCAGCGCCAGCGCGGACACCCCGCGCCGCCACCACTGGGCGCTGCGCCAGCCCGCGATCAACACCGCGGCCGCGGCGCCGGAGAGCCCGATCCAGACCCACAGTGCATGCGGGGCGGGGTTGTTCTCGTCACTCAGCCCCTGGGAGGCGACGTACCAGTACGCCGCCACCGCCAGCGCGACCCCGACCAGTGCGGCCCACGGCAACCACACCAGGCTCCACCGCCGGTTCCGCCAGCCGATCGCGGCGATAACCAAGACGCAGGCGATGACTTGCACCGATACCGGAAGCCAGCCGTGCATGAGCGAAAGGTGGTGGCGCAACTGCTCGGGTAACGTCACGGCAACAATCGTGGACGCATTTCCTTGAGAACCCCTGTGAGCGAGCTGCCAACGCGGTTTGGTTCGAGCTTCTTCCTCGCGAACGTTCCTTACCGCTCGACAATTTTGCGAAATCTCGAGCGGTAAGGAACGTTCGGCGCGCTCAACGCGGTTTGGCTAATGGGAACGGCAGGGTTTCGCGGATGCTGCGCCCAGTGATCAGCATGACGACACGGTCCACGCCCATGCCGAGCCCGCCCGTCGGCGGCATCGCGTACTCCATCGCCTGCAGGAAGTCCTCGTCGAGTTCCATCGCTTCGGGGTCGCCGCCCGCGGCCAGCAGGGACTGCTCCTGCAGCCGCCTGCGCTGCTCGACCGGATCAGTCAGCTCGCTGTACGCGGTACCCAGCTCGACGCCCCACGCGACCAGGTCCCAGCGCTCTGCCGCCCCGGGAATGCTGCGATGCGGCCGGGTCAGCGGCGACACCGACGTCGGGAAATCCTTGTAGAAGGTGGGCGCTTCGGTGCGGTCCTCGACCAGCCGCTCGTAGAGTTCGAGCACCACCGCGCCGGAGTCCCAGTGCGTGAGGTAGGGGATGTCGGCGGCGTCGCACAGCTTGCGCAGCGTGGCCAGATCGGTGTCGGGGCCGATCTGCTCGCCCAGCGCCTCCGACACCGCGCCGTGCACGGTCTTCACCGTCCACTCACCGGAGATGTCGACCGGTTCCAGGGTGCCGTCGTCGCGGGGACGCAGGAACACATGCGCCCCGTTGGCGGCCTGCGCCGCGTTCTGGATCAGCTCGCGGCAGCCGTCGATCCACACGTTGTAGTCAGCGTGCGCCTGGTAGGCCTCCAGCAGCGTGAACTCGGGGTTGTGGCTGAAGTCCACGCCCTCGTTGCGAAATGCGCGTCCCAGCTCGAAGACCCGCTCGACTCCGCCGACGCACAACCGTTTGAGGTACAGCTCGGGGGCGATGCGCAGATACAGGTCCAGGTCGTAGGCGTTGATGTGGGTGAGGAACGGCCGGGCGTTGGCGCCGCCATGGATCTGCTGCAGGATCGGTGTCTCGACCTCCAAAAACCCCTTGCCGACCAGGGTTTCGCGGATCGCGTGCAGAACACCGCTGCGGGCGCGGATGAGGTCGCGGGCCTCGGTGTTGATCGCGAGGTCGACGTAGCGGGCCCGCACCCGTGCTTCCTGGTCGGTCAGCCCCTTCCACTTGTCGGGCAGTGGGCGCAGGCACTTGCCGATCAACCGCCAGTCGGTCACCAGCAACGAGCGGATACCCTTCTTGCTGTACCCCATGCTGCCGGTCACCTCGATGAGGTCACCGAGGTCGATCGCTCGGGTGAAGCGGGCCGCTGTCCCGTCGTTGAGCAGCGAATTATCAAGCAGCAGTTGGACTTCACCGGACCAGTCGCGCAGTTGAGCGAACAGCACACCGCCATAATCCCGGACGCGCAGCACCCGACCGGCGACTGTCACGGCTGTGTCGTCGGCGGCGTCGATCGCCTGCGCGACGGTGTGGCTGGGCGGTTCTCCGACCGGGTAGGCGTCGATGCCCTCGTCCTGCAGTGCCTTGAGCTTGGCCATCCGGACCCTGACCTGTTCGGGCAGCCGGGGCTGGTCCTCCTCTTCGGGCAGGTCGGCCTGTAGCTCGCTGAGGTCGGGCGCGCTTCCGTCGTGGTGCAGCAAGCCCGTCGCCACGAGGTTCTCCGGCACCGAGATGTGGTGGCCGGTGTGCGGTTGCTCGTTGCGCCGCGAAAACGGCAGCACCAGAAAGCCTTCGGCGATCACCGACGCGACGCCGACGCGCGGGACCAGCCGGGCGTCCTCGTAACACGCGTAGCGCGGCACCCATTCGGGCTGGTACTTCATATTCGACCGGTACAGCGTTTCGAGCTGCCACCAGCGGGAGAAGAACACCAGAACGCCGCGCCACAGCCGCGCCACCGGTCCAGCGCCGAGCTGGGCGCCCTGCTCGAACGCCGACCTGAACATCGCGAAGTTCAGCGAGATCCGGGTCACCCCAATGCCTTCGGACTGCATGCACAGTTCGGAGACCATCAATTCGATTGTGCCGTTGGGAGATTGCGGTGAGCGGCGCATCAGGTCGAGCGATACGCCGTTGGTGCCCCACGGGACCAGTGACAGCATCGCCACGACTTCATCTTTTCCGGCGGCGCTCTGCACCGCTTCGACCAGCAGGCAGTCGCCGTCGGCTGGGTCGCCGAGCCGGCCCAGCGCCATCGAGAAGCCGCGCTCGGATTCGGTGTCGCGCCACGCCTCGCCCCGCGCGATGACCTGAGCCATCTCCTCGTTGCCGATGTCGCGGTGCCGTCGGATCCGCACGGTGGCGCCGGCCCGCCGCGCCCGCGTCACCGCCTGGCGCACAGCGCGCATGTCCGGCCCGGACAGCCGGAAGTTGTCCGGATGCAGGATGGCCTCATCGCCCAGTTGCAGGGCGTTGAGGCCGGCCTGGCGGAAGGCCTCGGCCGCGGTCGAACTGGCACCCATCACGCCGGGAGCCCAGCCGTAGGTCTGGCACAGCGTCAGCCAGGCGTGAATCGCTGCCGGCCACGCCTTCGGGTCGCCGATGGGATCGCCACTGGCCAGACAGACGCCGACCTCGACGCGGTAGGTGATGGCGGCGCGGCCGTTGGGCGCGAACACCACCGCCTTGTCGCGGCGGGTGGCGAAATAACCCAGCGAGTCGTTCTTGCCGAACAGCTCCAGCAGGCCTCGAATCGCCGACTCGTCCTCACCCGTCAGCGCGTTCTCGGCGCGCTGCGATTGGAACAGCACGATCGCCGCGACCATCAACGCCAGCGCACCGAACAACCCCAGCAGTGCGTTGACGAACACGTGCGGATGGCCCGAGAAATTCGAGGAGTCGGCGCCGGCGAATGCGCTAACGCGGTTCAGCGCGTACAGGAATCGATCTTCGCGGGCCAGCGAGCCGGGGGAGAACTCCAACAGCGCCCACCCGACGAGCGTGCCGACCGCCATGCCGGCGATGAGGGTGGCGGCCGCTTTCAGGAGTGCTCCGCGCCGCACCTTCGCCCAGAACTCCTTGCGGGCCAGCACCAGGAACAGGATCGCTGCGACGTGAAACCCGAGGCCGATGACCTCGCCGATGTCGTCGATGACCGACTCGTCACCGGTGAGCAGGTCGGCGACGTTCCACACGATCGCGGCGACCATGTAGAGCACGAGGATCCACCAGGCGATGCGTTTACGCGCCGCCAGGGCGGCGGCCAGAAGGATCAGCACGAACGCCCAGGCGAAGCTGGTGTCGGGGAAGTTGAAGATGTAGTCGTTGACGAACTCGCGGGGCTCCTTGATGATCCACCGGATGCCGGGCGAGACGCTCGCGATCAGGGACAGGGTAGCGATGATGCCGACGGTCCAGCCGGCGGCCGCGGGGACCCACCAGTACCGAGAGGTCCGACGGGTCAAGGTCACGGTCATAGGCCGCGAGGATATGCGCTCAACCCGCGAAATGGGTGGGAGTGCTACCAGACGGGGCCGGTGTACTTCTCGCCGGGACCCTGCCCGGGTTCGTCTGGCGCCGCGCTGGATTCACGGAACGCCAACTGCAGCGTCTTCAGCCCGTCACGCACCGGCCCGGCGTGTGGGCCCAGATACTCGGCGGAGGCGGTGACCAACCCGGCGAGCGCGGTGATCAGCCGGCGCGCCTCGTCGAGATCGCGCTGTGGGCTCTCGTCCGGATCCTCCGCTGACAGCCCGAGCTTCTCCGCGGCGGCGCTCATCAGCATCACGGCCGCGCGGGTGATCACCTCGACGGCAGGAATATCGGCCAGCTCACGGATGTCAGGAAGCTCGGTCATGCCTGCTAGACTGGCATGCGCGACCGTCCCGGCGTACGCCAGGGACAGCAAGTGGAGTCCCACTCCCACCGCTGACAATACCGGTACAGCGGTCCGGTCACAGGCATCCGATGCCTGTCCTGGTCGGCTTTGGGCCCTGCTTTGAGCAGGGCCTTTTCGCTGGTGGTGCGGGCTCCTAGAGGACAACATAGGAGGCCCCATCAGCACTGAGACCCGCGTCAACGAGCGCATTCGAGTCCCTGAAGTCCGCTTGATCGGACCAGGTGGCGAGCAGGTAGGCATTGTGCGCATCGAAGACGCCCTCCGCGTCGCCGCGGATGCCGATCTCGACCTTGTCGAAGT
>JBKOYU010001104.1:0-5132 GCA_046725575.1 Actinomycetota bacterium
CTCGTCACCGGTTCGATACGGATGTAGCTCAACTGGTAGAGCGGCGGTCTCCAAAACCGCATGCGAAGGTTCAAGTCCTTCCATCCGTGCCAAGCGGGATGTGGCGCAACTTGCGAAGCGCACCTGGTTTGGGTCCAGGAGGTTGCACGTTCGAATCGTGTCATCCCGACCAGTGCCCCTGTAGCTCAATGGAAGAGCTCCTGCCTTACAAGCAGGTTGTCGGGAGTTCGATTCTCTCCGGGGGTACAAGCGATTGAGGCGAGAGGGGCGGGAGCGTGCTCGCGTCTCCGAGCCGATTGAGCTTGCCGAGTAACGGGACTGGATTTGAATCCAGTTCCGTTAGGAGTACGTGTGACAACACGATGCGCGGTAGGACAATTCGGCAGTCCGCCGGGCTCATAACCCGGACGTTGCAGGTTCAAATCCTGCCCGCGCAACCAGTTCGCCGACACCGAGCGCACACGGAAAGGAGGTATGCGGCCATGGCGATTTTGATGCCCGACCTGACCGTAGAGGTCTACAACGCCGATTACCGTGTGCTGTCCCGGATTCCGTGTCAGGAGGCGATCCGACTCATCCTTCGGGGTGCGGTTTATGTCATTGACGTGCACAGCCCCGCGGTGCACATACACAGCCCGTCGCTGGTAATCGAGCTGCCGATGTCAGTGGCGCTGCGCGAGTACGTGCACATCCCGTACAAGGCGGTACATCGTGTCACCCGCGACGGAGTGCTTCGCCGCGACCGATACATCTGTATCTACTGCGGCGGGCGCGCCGACACCGTGGACCACGTTCTGCCGCGCTGCCGGGGCGGTGGAGACACCTGGTTCAACCCGGTGGCTGCGTGCCAGCCCTGCAACGGTCTGAAGGGTGACCGGACGCCGCAGGAAGCTGGGATGACCATGATCCGCGAGCCTTTCGAGCCGAAGCAGCGCGACAAGTTCCGCTGCCCACCGGTTCCGGAGCTCGTTTGATCAGGGCGCAAGTGGGCGGGCTCCAGCGGCACCGCCGGAGGAGGGGTCTGGATGCCCCCCGCTTGTGCCCTAGCTCCATTCCCCGGTCGGTTAACCGGTAAACCAGCGGATTGTTAATCCGCGACTGTAGGTTCGAGTCCTGCTCGGGGAGCTTGAGATGCCATGCGTGCGAGGCGAATACGGTTAGTCGCGGTTGCCTGTAAAGCAACTGCCTTCGGGCGCAGGGGGTTCAAATCCCTCCGCAAGCACCAAAGCCTCGACGGGCCATTGACCCGTGGTGTAATCGGTAGCACGGCTGATTCTGGATCAGTCGGTTTAGGTTCGAGTCCTGGCGGGTCAGCGACGAAACACCGTGCCTCGTGGGGTAAACGGTAGCCCACCGGATTTTGGTTCCGGGCAGTTCAGGTTCGAGTCCTGACGAGGCAGCACAGTGCTTTTGCCACGCCGTTGTAGCTCAGTGCAGGCAGAGCGTCCGGTTGAAGTCCGGAAGGTCACGGGTTCGACTCCTGTCAGCGGCACAACGCGCCATGCCCCGTTCGGATATGGGTAGTCTCCCGCCCTTTCAAGGCGGAAGAGCGGGTTCGAATCCCGTCGGAGGCTCCACCACTGGCTTAGCCGGAGTGGCGGCGCCCCAAGTTCGGGTTTAAAACCCGACGTTGCGGCCCATTCTATGGACCGATGTCGGTCACAGGAGGCGAGTCGGCGATGGTCACCGGAGACAATACGGACAGTGGTACGGCGCAAGTTGACGAGGGATCGCAGCGGGTACAGGTACGGCGAGCCGCGCTGGCAAGCTCGATCGGCACGACGATCGAGTGGTACGACTTCTTCCTCTACAACACGGCCGCCGCGCTGGTCTTTCCACACCTCTTCTTCCCCGCATCTAGCGCGTACGCGGGCGCGATGCAGTCGTTCGCGACCTACTTCGTGGGGTTCGCCGCACGGCCGATCGGGGCGGCCATCTTCGGGCACTGGGGCGACCGGATCGGCCGCAAGACCACACTGATCATCACCCTGCTGGTGATGGGCATCGCGTCTGCCGTCATCGGCATCCTGCCCGGGACCGCCACCATCGGCGTCGCCGCGCCGCTGCTGCTCGTGACGTTGCGCGTGCTGCAGGGCATCGCGGTCGGCGGCGAGTGGAGTGGCTCGGTGCTGCTCACGATGGAGTGGGGCGACCAGAACCGGCGTGGACTGCTCGGCAGTTTCGCCCAGGTCGGCGTTCCTGTCGGGCTGGTACTGGGCACCGGCGGGATGACGCTGCTATCCGCGACGATGTCGGACGACGCGTTCGACTCCTGGGGCTGGCGGATACCCTTCCTGGCCAGCCTCATCCTGGTCGCTGTGGGCCTGGTGATCCGGCTGAAGATCCTCGAGACGCCGATGTTCAGCAAAGTGCTGGAGCAAGGGAAAGCGGCGAGCGCCCCGGTCGCCGAAGTGATCCGGCATCACTGGCGGGAGATCCTGCTCTCTGCGGGCCTGCGCTTCGTCGAGCAGATGCCGTTCTACCTGTTCACCACGTTCGTCTTGACCTACGTCGTGCAGCGCCACCACTACAGCAAGACCTTCGTGCTAACCGCGGTCCTGGTGGGCGCCACCGTCGAGCTCGCGACGATCCCGTTCTTCTCCCACCTGTCGGATTCGCTGGGAAGAAAGCGGGTTTACCTAACCGGCGCGGTCATTGCCGGTCTGTTCGCGTTCCCGTATTTCGCCGTGCTGACCTACGGCGGTGCAGCGCTGATCTTCATCGCGGTCGTGCTGTCGATGATCGTGCACTCGATGATGTACGGACCGCAGGCCGCACTGATCGGCGAGAGCTTCCCGACACATCTGCGGTATGGCGGCGCCGGCCTCGGCTACCAATTGGCATCGGTGTTCGCGGGCGGGCCGGCTCCGCTCTTGGCGACATGGTTGCTCCACGAGACCGGAACGCCGTACTCGATCTCGGTGTACATCGTCATCGCTGCGGTCATCACGGTGGCGTGTTGCGTTGTCCTTCCCGATCGTTCGCGCGTCGACATCGATGACTCACGGGTGTACAGCCGCACCTGAGTCTGGCGTGACCGCTTGTGCGGCAGAGAAATAACTACCGCAAACGCAGTGCGGATCGTCCACGTCGCGACAGTCGTGGACATCTGGGGTAAACGGTTACCGGGATTTCCGGGCGACGTTCAACCCGCGCCGTCGGCTCGGCGCGCCCGCGCACGACGCTTGCCTTCGTGCATGGCTGCCACTCGGGCGACGGGAATCTTGCGGCCGTGCTCGATGAGGTCGCTCGGCAGGTGCTGTGGTGCGGGCATCGCCTCGGCCCACGGGTCGCGCCCGGCGAGGGCGTCGATCGCCGTGTGTACCGTGAATTCGCCGGGGCTGACGTGGTCAAGTTGCGACCAGGTCAGCGGAAACGATACCGGTGTGCCTGGGCGCAGGCGGGGACTGTATGCCGCGACCACTGTCGCGCCTCCGGCGCGAGTCGAATCCACGAACACTTTCCCTGCTCGGTCCTCGACGATGAAAGCCGTTGTGGCCAAGGCAGGATCGAGCGCCTCGGTGCGGGCCGCCAGTGCGCGGGTGGCTGCGGCCACATCATCGACCGCGGCACGGTCGTCGATCGGCACGAACACGTGGACGCCCTTCGCGCCGCTGGTCTTGACCGCGCCGGCCAGGCCGCTGTCCGCCAGAGCCTGACGCACCAGGAACGCGACGGCGACCACGGCGCCGAAATCGTCGTCGGTGGGTGGGTCGAGGTCGAGCACCAAGTGTGTGGGCCGATAGATGTTGTCGGCCAAGCCCAAAGTCGGGTGGTACTCGACCGCGCGCTGATTGGCCAGCCACAGCAGAGTCCGCCGATCGTCACAGAGCGGGTAGTGCACTTCTCGCTTGGAGGCCTCCGCCCAGATCGGCACCGTCTTCACCCAGTCCGGGGTGTACTTCGGCGCGTTCTTCTGCATGAACGGCGCCTGCCCGCGCAGCACGCGCATGACGGTGAGCGGCCGGTCGACCAGTCCAGGCAACATCCGGTCGGCCACCGCGTCCAGATAGTCGACCAAGTCGCGCTTCGTTGCCCCGGCATCTGGGCTCAGCGGCTGATCGAGGTTGGTCAGATCGACTCCGGCTCGCTGTTCTCCGGCGCTCATATGCCAACCCTATGCGGGCGCACCGCCTCAGCTCGGTGAACGCCTGCAAGGGTTTTACACTTCGTCATCGCGGGTATGGCCGCGAGAAATGAATACGCCCGCCCATGTCCCTCGGAACTCACTGTGACACTGACTTCGCCTCCGACCTCGGATAACGGATACATGCGCAACCGAATGCGCATGCGCCCCGACACACGACCGCGCGCCGACGACGCGCCGACGGGGCCGATCCCCCGCGTCGCCGTGCCAACCGAGCTGCCGCGTCCACAAGCCCAGGCAGAAGCATCCTCGTCGTCCGGGCATCATCCGGCCCGGGTCCTGCTGATCATCGGGCTTGCCCAGCTCATGGTGGTCCTCGACACGACGATCGTGAACATCGCGCTGCCGTCGGCGCAAAGCGCCCTGGGCTTCGGCACGGAAAGCCGTCAGTGGATAGTGACCGCGTACTCGCTTGCCTTCGGTGCGTTGTTGCTCATCGGCGGGCGGCTCTCAGACATCATCGGCAGGCGACGCACATTGCTCGTCGGGCTGCTCGGTTTCGCCGCGGCGTCCGCCGTCGGTGGGGCCGCCGTCGGGTTCGGCATGCTGGTCGCCGCGCGGGCGGCCCAGGGCGTGTTTGCCGCGATCCTTGCGCCAGCAGCGCTGTCCACGCTCAATGTGACGTTCACTGCCGGGCGAGAACGCAGCCGTGCGTTCGGCATCTACGCCGCGATCGCATCCGGCGGCGCCGTGGTGGGACTGTTGTTGGGCGGAGCGCTGACGGAATGGCTGTCGTGGCGGTGGTGTCTGTACGTGAACCTCGTCTTCGCGCTGCCCGCCGCCGCGCTTGTGTTTACCTCACTTCCTGCGAAGGACAACGTCGCGGCCAGGGCCCGACAGCTCGATTGGCCTGGCGTGCTTGCGGTTTCGGGCGGGCTCTTTTGCCTCGTGTACGGGTTGTCCAACGCCCAGACCGACTCATGGACCGCGCCGCTCACCATCAGCATGTTCGTCACCAGCGCGGCGCTGTTTGCACTGTTCGTAC
>JBKOYU010000852.1:0-2942 GCA_046725575.1 Actinomycetota bacterium
GATGTCTGGGCGCGGCGACTCCACATCGACCGGTCTGAGCTGCTTCGCGACGCGCTGCGCCACCACTTGGCCGCGCTCGCCGCGGACCAGGACGTGCAAGCGTATGCCGAGCAACCGTTGACGGACGACGAGAAGGCGCTCGCTGAGATTGCCGATTGGGGGCCGGCGGAGGACTGGGCTGACTGGGCCGATGCGGCGCGGTGAACTATGGTTCGCCGCCACTCCCGGCGGTGACCGGCCCGTACTTGTCCTCACCAGAGATCCGGTTGCGGACCGGATCGGCGCGATCGTCGTGGCAGCACTGACCCGTACCCGGCGGGGCATGGTGTCCGAGCTGGAACTGACCGCCGCCGAGGACCACGTTCCAAGTGACTGCGTCGTCAACTTCGACAACATTCACACGCTGCCGCGCACCGCGTTTCGACGGCGCATCACCCGGCTTTCCCCAGCCCGCCTACACCAAGCCTGCCGCACACTCCGCGTAAGCACCGGATGCTGACTGCCCAAGGCACACCACACCCACCGTCTGCCGGCCAGCGCTCTGTAGCTACGAATCACGCGCCCGCAAGGGTGACGCGATGACAACCTCCGTCATGGCGACGAACGCCCACGACGAAAACGACGAAGCCCGAACAGAACTGAACTCGGTCTCGAGATAGACGACAGACGAGGGTCTCAAACGTTCATGTCTGAGACGGCACGGCGATATGACGGACATGGCTGACGAGCAGTGACACGATATTGGCGTGGGCGACGGTCGCCGTGCAGCTGACAGCAGTGGGACTGTCGCGTGGCACCGAACCGGCGCTGAACTCCAAGTTCTGTAACGAGTGGGCCAGTTTTATGTTCGGTAAGCGATCTGGGCGAAGGGCCATTGTTGTTGGAGTTGTCTTGTTCGCACTGGCTTCGGCTTCCTTGCATGGCGCAGCGCACACGGATGTAGGCGACGGGGCGCAGGCTAGGCGGGCGCCATATGTGGCGCCCATACCTAGGCAGGCGCCAGATGCGGCGCCCACGCCGACGCTGCCGCCGGATGCGGCTGCCACGGCTGAGTTCGCAACAATCTCCAAGTTGATCAATGATGCGGTTGCGGCGCATCGGCTGCCGGGTGCGGTGGTGATGATCGGGCATGGCGGAAAGGTTGTCTGGCATCAGGCTTATGGCGTGCGCAAGCTTGCCGCCGAACCGGGGCTTGATGGATCGCCTGCACCTGCCGAGCCGATGACCGAGGACACGGTCTTCGACGTGGCGTCGTTGACGAAGTGCCTTGCAACGGCGACTGCTGTCATGCAGCTTTACGAACACGGCAAGGTTCAGTTCGACGATCCGGTGCAGAAGTATTTGCCGGACTTCAACCGGTCGAATGATCCGCAGCGGGCACAGGTGACGGTTCGCATGCTGCTGACGCACACTTCCGGGGAACCGGGAGACGTTGACCTCAACGATCCGTGGGGACTCGATGGAGCCGATAAGGCAGAAGGCATTCATCGTGCGCTCACCACGGCGCTGCAGTCGGGTCCCGGTGAGGTGTTCGGCTACTCCGACATCAACTTCATTGTGCTGGGGGCGCTGATCGAGAAAGTCTCCGGCGAGCCAGAAGACGGTTACGTTCAGCGAAACGTATTTGCGCCGCTTGGCATGCACGACACCGGCTATCTTCCGCCGGCCAACGCGTGTGGTCCGCACACGATCAGGGGAGCTGCGATCGGGTGGGCTGCCGCGCCAAGCCGGCGCATGCTGGCCGCGTGTCCGGCGGGTACCTGGAGCGCCGATCTGTTGTCGCGCATCGCGCCGACAGCACGTGACGAGGAAAGCAGAACCGATCCGGGCCAGAATCCCGATCTTGATCAGCTGCTTCGGGGTACTGTGCATGACCCGACGGCGCGCCGCATGGGTGGAGTGGCCGGGCATGCCGGGGTGTTCTCGACCGCGCACGATGTCAGCATCTATGCGCAGGCCCTGCTTGATCGGCTGGCGGGCCGCCCGAGCGAGTTTCCGCTGACGCAAGCGACTCTGGAGTTGATGACGACTCCGCAGCAACCCGGACATACAACTCAACAACTCGAAGCAGCAAACGATGCCGCTCGAGAAGCCATCGCGAAGGCACCATACACCAGCAATCCGCTGCTGGCTCCGCACTATCCGGCGATCAAAGGACAAAACCTGCGCGGCTTCGGCTGGGATATCGATACCGGCCAGTCCAAGCCACGGGGAATGATCTTTCCCATCGGCAGCTTCGGCCATACCGGCTTTACCGGAACCTCGCTGTGGATGGACCCGGGCTCAGACACCTACGTAATTCTGCTCACGAACGCAATCCACCTGCGCGGCAGTCCACCAATGTCGAATCTGCAAGGGGAAGTGGCGACGGCGACGGCCCAGGCCCTGCGTCTCTATGGCAGTGGGTGATCGGCCACGGATTCGACACCTGTCGGCCGGCGATAACCAGCGCGTTATGCCGACGATGAGCGCTCAAAGTGCTGATAGTCGATGGGCGTTCGCCAGGAGCCGCCCCAGCGCCAACCACGATCGGTGAAGACGCGCACGGCCGGGTCGCCGGCGTGCAAGAGTCCGGGATCGGTGCGGTTGCGGTCGAGGTAGGGCGCGGCGTTCGTGGGTTGGAAGGCGCCGGTGCGGTCGATGTAGGGGTTGAGCAGCGGGTTGAGGTCGATGGCTCGGCCGAAAGCGTGGAGAGACCAGCGGCCGGTGCCGGGGATGTCTCGGCAGTTGAACGCCGAGGTGTTGTTGTCTTCCATGGACAACTCGTCGTCGGCGCCCGGATAGTTGTCCACGGTGCGGATCTTATCGATTGGATAGCGCAGTTGAAGAAGTTGCTCGAAGATCGCGACGACGTCGGCGGCCAGGTCTTCGTTCACGATCAGCGCGCCGCGGCGGGTCTGTCCGTTGAAGCCGATGTAGTTGACCTCGACGCGGCGCAGGTG
>JBKOYU010000228.1:0-4675 GCA_046725575.1 Actinomycetota bacterium
GCGTGGCGCCCTCGGCCCACACGGAGCCAAAATCCTTCTCGCCCATCGCGTTACGAAGCTCGGCCACCGAGGCTTCGTAACCGGCGTCGAAGATCTTGAACCGGACCTGGCCGATGCGCTGTCGGATGGAGTCTGCCGCGCCGAAAAGCCGCGCCGCTTGACGGTGACTGCCAGCGCCGATGGCGAGTTCGGCGAGGCATTCGAGGGTGTCGGGAGTTCCAGCGTATGCCCCGGTGCTGGCGGTGATCGCGAGTGTCTCGTGGGCGTCACGCTGGGCCTGCTCGGGCTCACCCAGGGCGATCGCCACGCGCGCACGCGTCGTCAGTGCCGCCGACAGGTGCCAGCCGGTCGTCGCCGCGACGGCGTCGTCGGCCCATCGTCGGGCCGCGACGAGATCACCAGCCGCCAGGGCGACCAGCGCCATCCGGTCGATGTACAACGGCGCTACCGCGGGCTGGGCAAATACATGCCGCCAGCCCGCACCGCTCGCGTGCTGCGCCGCTGCAACGTCGCCTGCGGCTAGGGCCGCAACAGCCAACGCCAGGTAGCCGCCGCCCTCGAAGACCTTGGCGAGCTCTGCGGCCACCTCGCCAACCTCTGCGGCACCCTCGATCGCCGCGTTGGCCGCAGCCCGGGCCGCGCTCGTGTCGCCCTGGTACGCCAGCACCTGGGCCAGTATGTGGAGGCCGGTCATCGTCCAGTCCGCATCGGCGTGGGCCTCTGCGATCAGGTCGCGGAACTGTGCGGCGGCTCCGACCAGGTCGCCCTGGATCGCCTGTGCCCCCGCGAGGTAGCAACGGCACTGACGCGAGACGTAGCGGTCGGCGACCGCGTCGGCGAGGTCGCGTCCTTCTTCGCCGGCCGTGCGCGCTGCGATCGGATCACCCGCATGGAATGCCGCCCGTGCCTGCCAGCCGAGGATCTGGCTCAGCCTCCAGCTGTCACCTGCTGTGCGTGCCAGCTCGAGCGCCTCGGCGAAGTATGGCCGGGCCACCTGTGGGTTGTCGCCGGCCGTACACCACCATGGGCGGCCACGATCTCGGCGAGGGTGCGATCAAGGCGCGCGACGGCGGCCGCCATCTCCTCCAGTTGGGTCTGCCACAGCCGCGTGGAGCCCTCGACATCGGCCAGCAGCAACGTCACCGTTCCCGTCGGCAGGAATTCGGGCACGCTTAGACCCCCCGGTCCATCGGCGCTTTTTCCGCACGTGGATCAACCACGTTTATGCTAGCCAGCTCGGGCAACCACACGTGGCAAAACCGACCGCTCGCGCGTATAAACCGCCAGCCACAGCGCGCAAATCTACGACCCTCAAACTCGCACCTCTACGGGTACTTACCGATGTTCTTCGCCTCGCCAAATCGGACAGTCGAAGAGTCGACATGTGCAAACAACAGTGATTTGGGCTCTTGAATCAGCAGCCCGCGAACCTGCCAACGGGAACGGAACGACAATGGGTAACGCAAGGTTTATCGTGCGGGACGGCGCTTTGGCGGTCGCGCTGGGGCCTAGCCGGTGGAGCCCAAGTGTCTATCGCCCGCGCGGCCAAGGAGCAGATCGCGCGCTTTCTCGCTTCGAAGGATCGGACAATCAACGATCCCGACGGCTCGGACACGCTCTTCGAGCTACCGATCCCGCTGCCGCTGCCGCTGCCAGAGACCACGATGCTAAGGTTCTGCCCGCCAAATTGGTGCGGGCCGTCGAGCGTCTCCGGCACCACCTATATCGACTCCATCAACGGCTGGTCCCGCCGCCACTCGCGATGATCGAGCTGATTCTGGGAACTTGGGTTCCGCAGGCAGTCCAGACGGCTGCTGCACTCAACATCGCGGACGCCCTCGCTCTCGGACCGCTTCGGCTGGAGGAGTTGTCGGACCGCGTCGGCGCGGACCCTGACGCGCTCAGCCGCCTAATGCGAGCGTTGATCAGTCGCGGCATATTCCGTCAGCACCGCGACGGCCGCTACGGACTAACCCCCCTCGCAGAGACTCTGCGCTCTGATGCGCCGGTTTCCATGACCCCAGCAGCCCTGTTCTACGGATCCCAGAAACACCGCGAGCATTGGAGCCTGCTAGTGGAGTCGGTCAAGACCGGCAAACCGAGTGTTCCACTGCTGCGCGGCAAGGGATTCTTCGACTACCTGGACGACGACCCGGAGTTTGCGAAACTTTTCAACGACGCCATGACCAGCATCGCCGAATTGGCGGACGCGTTCGTAATCGCTGCGTACGATTTCAGCCCCTACTCGACAATCGTGGACGTCGGCGGCGGACACGGCCGATTGTTGGCTGGCATCCTGGCGGCGACCCCGACGGCGCGCGGTGTGCTGTACGACCTGCCGCAAGTCGTCGCGGGAGCTCCTGCCGTGATGCAGAAACGTGGCGTTGAAGCGCGGGTAAGGATCGAGGGCGGATCGTTCTTCGACAGTGTCCCGGCTGGCGGTGACGTGTACGTCATGAAGCACGTCGTCCACGACTGGCCCGATGAGCAGGCTATTGAGATTTTGCGAAGGGTGCGTGCGGCAGCCGACAGTTCGAATGCGACGGTGTTATTGGTCGAAACCGTTATACCGACTCACGACCGCGATTTCATCGGTAAATGGGCCGATTTAGAGATGCTGCTGAGCGTGCCCGGGCGCGAACGCACTGCAGAGGAATATCGCACCTTGCTCCAGCAAGCTGGCATGCGCATGACGCGAGTGGTGCAGACGGCGTCGCCCCTCAGTGTCGTCGAGGCGAGACGCGCGTAAGACGATTCGTCGATCTTAGGTGCTTGAACAACCAGCCCCCTGCGCCTAGATGGCCTAGGTGTCCTTGGTCGGCGGTGTCAAGTTTCAGACTGCGGGCTTGAGGCGTGCCCGGGCGATGTAGTCATCGACGTGATGGTCGAGGGTGCACATCTACGAGTATTTACCGATGTTCTGTGCCTCGCCAAATCGGACAGTCGAAGAGCCGACATGTGCATCCAACAGTCATTTGGACTTTTGAATCAGCGGCCCGCGAACCTGCGGACGGGAACGGAACGACGATGGGTAACGCAAGGTTTATCGTGCGCGTCGGCACTTTGGCGGTAGTGCTGGGGACGGCTAGTGGGCTAGCCGGTGGAGCCCAAGGGTCTATCGCCCGCGCGGCCCAGGAGCAGATCGCGCTCTTTCTCGCTTCGGACAGTCGGACAATCAACGATCCCGACGGCTCCTGCACGCTCTTCGAGCTACCGATCCCGCTGCCGCTTCCCGAGACCACGTTATTCATTCGCTAAGAGGGATCCACCATGGGTACCAGCAAGTACATCGGCCGTGTCGGCGGGTTGGCGGTGGCTTTGGGGGTGGGAATGGCGGTCGCCGCCACACCCGGGGTGGCGTGGGCCGACGATACCGCGTCCGCGAGTTCGGGGGGGACCGCCGGCACCGCGGACGCTACCGGCACCAGTGGACCCTCCGAATCCGAAGGTCCCTCGACCACCACCGAAACCACCCCTGAAACCACGGGCACATCGACGGCCGCGGGTTCGCAGAGGGAGGGCGCCTCCACAGCGGGGTCTGGTTCGGGGGCCGCCCCCACATCAGACACCTCGGCGTCGACGGACGCGTCGGTGCGGCAGGCGCCGCCGGGGATGGTGCTGACCACTGGTGGCAAGCAGTCGCCGAGCACGTCGAGCAGCGACACCTCGGCAAAGGGTGATGTGGCCGCGGAGTCGACCACCGATGACACGACCCCGCCAAAACCCGTCGCGGACTCGACGGCGCCGGACCCCGAGCCGCCGGCCGCGGTGAAGGCACCGATGGGCCGCCCGAGGGGCGGCTCGGATAAGCATCAGCAGCTGGTGCATGAGCCGGCCGATGCGCCGGGCGTTGAGGTCAGCGCGGTGGCGGCGACGGCCAGTGCAGCGCCGTCGCGGCCACCGGAGGCCGCTGAGCTGGCCCGCACGGTCGTCGATGGCGCGCTGGATGAGCATGCCGCGCCGCAGGCCGTCACGGCGTTGACGGCGCGCACCTTCTCGGCGCCGCAGACCGGTGTTGTCGCCCGCCAAGCCATCTCGGCCGCCCCCGAGGAACCAACGCCGCCTCGGTCCGAGGTGAGCGCGGTTGTGTTGGGTGTGCTGGCGTCGTTGGGTCCACTGACGACCGATGACCCGCCGGTCGACTCGCCGCTGGGGTTGGCGTTGATGGCCCTGGGGACTCGCCCCCGCCAGGGTGGGCAGGCGGTGGCCGAGGAAACCCGCAGCCTACCCGTTAGCTCGACGCTGACCAGCCAAAGCGTCGACAGTGAGCCGACCTTCGCCGCCACAGCGATGGCCACCAGCACCACCACGACGACCGCCACCACGACTGCGGACGTGGCGCCGACGGTCAATGCGCCCGACGATGCCAACGGCGGCACGGTGACCGGCTCGGTGAATGTGGGCGACCTCGACGGCAACACGTCGACCACGTCGAGCTACAGCGTCACCGGTCAGCCGACCAGCGGCACCGTGACCGTCGATCAGGGCGGCGGCTTCACCTACACCCCGACCCCGTCGGCGCGGCTGGCCGCCGGCACCACGCCGGGCGCCGACACCGACAGCTTCACCGTCACCGTCGCCGACGGGCAAGCCAGCACGAACGTCACCGTGACGGTGCCGATTTCCTCGACGCAGCCTCAGCTCGACCCTGCTGCCATCACGGTGGGCTCTGGCC
>JBKOYU010000369.1:0-2887 GCA_046725575.1 Actinomycetota bacterium
GGTCATGTTCGTCCTCGAGACGGTGATGGAGATGTCTGGCACCCGTGTGGGTGTGTGGGCATATGGTGGGACCAACGGATTGCCCACCCTGTTTGCCGATCACTACTATCGCTACCCGCTAACCGAATCACTGTGGGGCGCCGCCATTACCGCGGTCGCCTACATGCGCTGGTCGCGGGATGACAGGGGCGAATCCATCGCCGAGCGCGGCCTGTCGCAGGTACGGGCTCCCGAACTCGGCAAGCAGGCGATGCGGTTGATGGCCATCACCGGCTGCGCGTATGCGCTCATCTTCACGGTGTACTGGCTGCCGGTGTTCGTGCTGTGGCGCTCACAGCCCCAAGGGTGGCCACTTGACCTGCAGATGCGGTCCTACCTCGGCAGCAATCACCGCTGCGGGCCCGGAACCCAGGTGGCCTGCCCCAATCCGAACGTGCCCTATACCCGGCCAGGGTCAATCAGCATCACTCCCGACGGGAAGATCTACGTGCCGCCGGGCACCCAATTGCCCAATGATCCAACGACATTCGAAGAAGCGAAGAAACGAGCGGGAGCCGAATGAAGATCCCAACCAACAAGGACACCCTCCAGGGCTACGCTTGCTTGGCAGTCGCCAGCACCCTCGGATTGGTGATCCTGACCATCATGATCGCCAGCGTCGTGCACTGGGTCACCACATGAGCGTCGTCGCCGACACGCCGTCACTGTGCCGGGCATTTCAGGACACGGTCGCGCGCATCCCAGACCGCATCGCGCTGCGAACACTGGGAGGTACCCGCGAGGTCTCCTGGCGCGAGTACGGCGAGCAGGTGACACGACTGGCCGCGACACTGACCAACCTCGGCGTCAAACGCGGCGACTCGGTGGCCTTGATGATGGCCAACCGGATCGAATTCCACTTCCTCGATGTCGCCATCATGCATCTAGGTGCGGTACCGGTGTCGATCTACAACACTCTGCGGCCATCCGAGATCTCCTACATCCTGCAGAATGCAGATGCCCGGATAGCGTTCGCCGAGGCCGTCTATATGGAGGCGCTACGCGAGGCCAACACCGCACAGTGCCTGCTCGATCAGATCATCGTGATCGACGGCAGCGCTGATGGTGCGGTGGCACTGACCGACGTGCTCGCCGAGGAGACCGGGTTCGATATCTGCGCCGCGGCCGACCGTGTCCGCCCTGAGAACATCGCGACGATCAGCTACACCTCGGGCACCACCGGTGCACCCAAAGGTGTCGAGCTCAGCCACCGGTCAGTTCTTCGCAGCATCCAGGCGATCCACGAGGTCTTTGGGACACGCGAAGACGCCAGGATGGTGTCGTTTCTTCCCATGGCACACGTCGCCGAACGCATGTTCTCCCATTGGCGCGGCATGGTCCACGGCTTCACGGTCACGCCGTGTCCGCACCCCAGCCAAGCCGGCCCCTACCTGATCGATGTCCGGCCACACTACGTCTTCTCCCCGCCTCGGCTGTTTGAAAAGCTCCGTGCGGCAATCGAAGTCGGATTCGACCAGGAAACCGACCCTGGCCAGCGCGCGGCCGTGGCCGAGGCGCTAAGCGTCGGTGCGGACAAGGTCGAACGCGAGCAGACCGGCCAGGATGTCCCAGAAGAGCTGCGGCATCGCTACGAGCAGCTGCACAAGGAAGCGCTCGCACCCGCGTTGGCGCGCGTCGGGCTGGACGCAGTCGAGGTCGCGCTCACCGGCTCGGCCCCAGTGCCACCCGAACTGGTCCGGCGCTTTCTCGTTCTCGGCCTACCGATCTATGAGGGGTGGGGCATGTCGGAGATCACCGCCTTTGGGATCTTCAACCGACCAGGTGACACACGCGTTGGAACGGTCGGATATCCGCTGAGCGGCGCCGAGATCCGGCTGGCCGACGACGGCGAGTTGCTATTCCGCAGCGACTGGCTCATGTCCGGTTACCGGGGAAACCCGCAGCTCACCGCCGAAACGGTCGACGACCAGGGCTGGCTACACACCGGCGATATCGGGGCCCTCGACCCTGACGGGCGCCTCTCGATCGTGGACCGCAAGAAGGAACTCATCATCAGTTCGTTCGGCAAAAACATGGCACCGTCGAAGATCGAATTCGCCGTCAAATCAGCCGACCCGATCATCGGCCAGATCTGCGTGATCGGAGACGCGCGGCCATTCGTCACCGCACTCATCGTGCTCGATCCCGACGTTGCAGCCACACTCAATGACGCTGAGGATCGTCGGGCTTTGAGCAATCAGCCAGCCGTCGCTGCCGCCGTGGACCACGCCGTGACCGTCGGGAACGCCGAACTGTCGCGCGTCGAACAAATCAAGCGCTATCGCATCCTCGACACCGAATGGGCCCCTGGCGGCGACGAACTGAGCGCGACTATGAAACTCAAGCGAAAGCAGATCGCGTACAAGTACCGCGCCATCATCGACGAGATGTACTCCGGGGCCAGGCTATGAAAATCGGCATCACCATCGACAATCCCAGGACTGCAATCGCTGACGCCACGCAGGCGGAAGAACTCGGATTCGACATCATCGGCTGCGGCGAACATCTGTTCTTCCACGGCCCCACCCCCAACGCCTTCGCGATGCTGGCCGCGGCCGCGGGAGCCACCAGCAGTATCCGCCTAGTCAGTTCGGTGACACTACTGCCGCTATACCCCGCAACCATGGTCGCCAAGGTCGCCTCGGTGATCGACGTCATCTCCAACGGCCGCTTCAATCTCGGTGTCGGCGCAGGCGGCGAATTTCGCCCCGAGTTCATCGCCGCCGGCATCGACCCGGCCACCCGATTCCGCCGCACCGATGAAGGCATCGCTGTCATCCGCCAACTCTTCGCCGGCCAGAAAGTGACGTACGACGGCGAATTCACCACCGTCCCAGGGCTCAAGCTC
>JBKOYU010000898.1:0-4374 GCA_046725575.1 Actinomycetota bacterium
CTCGAAGTCCTCCGGCACGTTGATCGCGGTGATGCCCAGTTCAGCGGCCTTGGTGACGAGGTCTGCCGGATAAGTCGCCGCTTCGTCGGCCTCCCGGGCGGCGGGACGTATTACCTCTTCGGCGAATTCGGTGACGGTCTCGACGATCATCTTCTGCTCGTCGTCGGGCGTCAGGTCGAAGTAGTCGGCGCCGCTCTTTTTCAGCCGTGTTGGACCGCTAGGGGAGCCGGAGACCCGCTTGAACTGACGGTTGGCCGCGCCGGCCGCGGAGAACACCTGCTTGACGCCGTACTTCAGGGTTCGGTTGAGCGGGTCACGCAGGTTGTAGCGGTCCAGGAATTCCTGCCCGACGATGGGCGTGATCAGCGCCAACCCGATATCGGTCGCTGTCCTCTTGTGCTTCTGCTTGCCGACGGCGCTCTCGCGGCCGGAGCGCTTCTTGGACGGCACGGTGTTGGTCATGTCAGCAGCCTCGCTAGCTCTGGGAAGTGCGGACGTATCGAACTGACTCCAGAGTAAGGTATGCGGACTGACTCCAGTAAGTTGTTGTGCAATTCACAGCAGAGTCAGCGGATCAGCACGGGCAATCGTCGCGCACCCCAGCTCCCGACGGGCCCATCGAAGACGCCGGGCAGCTGCGTGGCGCAGCGCTGACAGTGGCCCGTGTCGGTCAGGCCGTAGTGCCGCATCGCATACCAGTCGCGAACCACGACGGCGTCGCCGCAGCCGGGGCAGCGTGTGGTGTCGCCGTCGCGGTCGTGAACATTGCCGGTATAGACGAAGCGCAATCCTTCGGCCAAGCCGATTCGGCGGGCCCGGGTCAGCGTCTCGGGCGCGGTCGGCGGGATGTCCAACATCTTGTAGTCGGGGTGAAACGCGGTGAAATGCAACGGCACATCCACGCCGAGGTTGTCCCGAATCCAGGCGCACTCGGCAGTGATTTCGGCATCGCTGTCGTTCAGCCCAGGAATGAGCAGTGTGGTGATCTCGACCCACACGTCGGTTTCGTGCCGCAGGTACACGAGGGTGTCGAGCACGTCGGCCAGATGCCCGACGCAGACCCGGTGATAGAACTCCTCGGTGAACGCTTTCAGGTCGACGTTGGCCGCGTCGATGTGCCGATAGAACTCCGCGCGCGGCTGTGGGCACATGTATCCCGCGGTCACCGAGATGGCCCTGATCCCGCGGTCATGACACGCGTCCGCGACGTCGGCCGCGTACTCCCAAAAGATCGTCGGATCGTTGTACGTGAAAGCCACACTGCGGCAACCCATTTCGTCGGCCACCCGGGCAAGGTCGTCGGGCGTAGCGCGGTCGGCGAGTGTGTCGGTCTCCCTCGACTTGGAGATATCCCAGTTCTGACAGAACTTGCACGCGAGGTTGCAGCCGGCAGTGCCGAAGGACAGCACGGCCGAGCCCGGCAGGAAGTGGTTGAGCGGTTTCTTCTCGACGGGGTCGACGCAGAACCCGCTGGACCGGCCATAGCTGGTGAGCACGATCTGGTCGTCGACGCGGGCACGAACGAAGCACAGGCCGCGCTGGCCCTCACGTAGTTTGCAGGCGCGCGGACACACATCGCACTGGATCCGGCCGTCGTCGAGGCGATGCCAGTGCGTGGTGGGGACAGTAAACGAGTCGAAGGTCATGGCACCCTCCGACAGCCAGGCTACGCGCCGTTCAGCCTGTTCAGAACGGCTTCGTGCAGTTGCGCGTTGGTGGCGACGGCACTGCCGCCATGCGGTCCCTTGCGGCCGGTGAGGTCGGTGAACGCGCCGCCGGCCTCGCGCACCAGGATGTCGACGGCCGCCAGGTCCCACATCGACACCTCCGGTTCCAGCGCGATGTCGACGGCCCCTTCGGCGACCAGGCAGTAGTTGTAGAAGTCGCCGTATCCGCGCACGCGCCAAACCTGGTCGGTCAGCGAGATGAACCGCTCGCGCAGGCCCCGCAGCGCCCACCCCGACAGGCTGGAGAACGCCAGGCTGGCCGACGGCAGGTCGTCGACCTTGGACACCGCGAGCCTGCGCTCGGGCAGCGAGCCGACTTTCGCGAACGCGCCCTGTCCCGCGGCGGCCCACCAGCGTCGCTGCAGCGCGGGTGCGCTGACCACGCCGAGCACCGGCATGCCGTCGTCGAGCAGTGCAATCAGCGTCGCCCACACCGGGACCCCGCGGACGAAGTTCTTGGTGCCGTCGATCGGATCGATGACCCATTGGCGACCAATGAAAGTCGTTGTACCGCCGAACTCTTCGCCCAATATCGAGTCGTTCGGCCGCTGCGTGGTCAGTCGGCGACGGATGGTCGACTCGACGTCGAGGTCGGCGTCGGTGGCGGGTGTCAGGTCGGGTTTGGTTTCGACCACCAAGTCGACCGCGCCGAAGCGGGGCATCGTCAGTGAATCCGCTTCGTCGGCGAGTTCCAGCGCCAGCTTCAGGTCGTCCGCCTCGAGGCTCATGACTGCCGTCCTACCATGTCGGTGTGCTCGAATTCGCGATCATCATCGTGCTCATCGGTGTCCTGGTCGCGCTCGCGGCACCCTGGATCATGCGGCGTCGCGGCGCCGGCGCGGACTGGGTCCACGGCAACCTGCTGGTCACCGGCGTCAGCCCGAAACCCGATGCCGCCGGCGAACAGTTCGTCACGATTACCGGCGTCATCAACGGTCCCACGGTCAACGAGCACGTCGTGTACCAACAACTCGCTATCGATGTCGAGGACTGGCCGACCATGGGCCAGCTGTTCCCGGTGATGTACGCACCAAACAACCCTGACCGATGGACATTCGCACCGCAGGAAGGTCCTCCGCCGCCGGGGATCGCGGATAGCCCCTCGCTGTGGTCGTAGCTTAGCGTTCCGTCGGCTCGGCCCCACCGGCAGAGCCCACCCAGCGTGGCCTCAGCCGTGGCAGATGCGCAACAGCTCCGCGACGCTGGTCAACTTGACCCGTGGCCGGCCGTGAGGCTCGCCGGCTGCGCGTTCGTACTCGTCGATCAGCTTCCAGTGGTCGTCGGTGACGAGCTTCGGCTGCCGCTCCACCAGCCACTCCGCCAGCTTCTCGGCATAGTCCGCGTCGACGTCCGCGAGGTTCGCACCCGACAGGTCCGAAACCAGCGTGTCGACGGTTTCCTGCGAGTCCTTCTTATTGCTGCCGATCACTCCGGTGGGGCCGCGCTTGATCCAGCCGACGACGTACTCGTTGCGGCTGCCCTCGATCCTGCCGTTGGCATGCGGGATCGTGCCGCTGCGCTCGTCGAACGGTAGGCCCGGCGTCGGCACGCCGCGATAACCGACCGCACGCACCACCAGCTGGGCGGGCACCTCCTCGCGCTCGCCGGTGTCCTTGGCGACGATGCGGCCGTTGTCGTCGACCAGCTCGTTGTGGCCCAACACGATTGATTCGACGCGACCCTCGCCCTTGATCTCGATCGGCGACGTTCGGAACCGGAACACGATGCGCCGCTTGGCGCCGCGGGGCTCGCGTTCGGCGTAGCCGCGCAGCACCTTGATGTTGTTTCTGACGGTCTTGCTCGCGGCCTCGAGGTCCTCGGCGGAGATGTCGGCGAAGTCGGCCTGATCGACGATGACGTCGACGTCGCCGAGGCCCTCCAGGTCGCCGAGTTCGCGCAGCTCCAGCGTGGTAAACGGGGCCTGAAGGGGCCCGCGCCGCCCGACGATGAGCACCTCTTCCACCCCGCGGTCGTGCAGCGCCTTCAACGCGTGATCGGCGATGTCGGTCGTGGCCAACACGTCGGGATCGGTGACGAGGATGCGCGCCACGTCCAGCGCGACGTTGCCGTTGCCGACAACGACAGCGCGACCGCTCGACACATCGGGCGCCATCTCCTCGAAGTGCGGGTGCGCGTTGTACCACCCGACGAAGTCGACGGCCGCGACGCTGCCGGGCAGGTTCTCACCGGGAATGCCCAGCGACCGGTCGGACTGCGCGCCGACGGCGTAGATCACCGCGTCGTAGCGCTCCGCCAGTTCGGCGGCCTGCACATGGTCGCCGACCACGATGTTGCCGAAGAACCGGAACCGCGGGTCGAGTGCGGTCTTCTCGAACTGGGCGCTGATCGACTTGATCTTCGGATGGTCGGGCGCCACACCGGAGCGGACCAGCCCCCACGGGGTCGGCAGCATCTCCAGCATGTCGACGCGCACGTCGGCGTCGTCGGCCGAGTCGGCGAACTTCAGAAGCGAGGCCGCGGCAAAGTAACCCGAGGGGCCTGAGCCGACGATCGCCACGTGGTATGGGCGCATGCTGAACCTTCTGATAGGCCGTCTGTCGCACGCCCGTCCACACGCAAGGGGCTGTCGCGTGGCGGCCGGGCGTTACCCACCCGATGCTAAACGGGGCCCTTCGCGCGTTGCCGC
>JBKOYU010000618.1:0-3714 GCA_046725575.1 Actinomycetota bacterium
GCGTCGATCTGCTCGCGGATCTCTACGAACCGAAGGAGCCAGCGTCGGGAACAATTCTCGTCACCTCGCCCTACGGCTGGACTCTGGTTGGCGCGGCCATGACGGGCGGAATGTTTGCCAGCCGCGGGTATCGGGCCGTGCTGGGCCGGTGCCGGGGAACGTTCGGATCGGGCGGCACCTACGAACCGTTCATGCGGGAAGTCGACGATGCGGCCGACATCGTCGCTTGGATGCGCGGGCAGCCGTGGTTCGACGGGCGCTTCGCCACGTATGGCTATTCATATTGCGGCTTCACCCAGTGGGCGTTACTGATGGATCCGCCCCCGGAGCACGTGACCGCGGTCATCGCGTGCGCGCCGCACGACCTCGGCGCCTTTGCCTACCCCGGCGGCGCATTTCGACTGAACACTCTGTTCGAATGGTCGTTTGCGACGACCACGCAGGAGGACCCAATCCTGCGTCGCATCTTCTCAATTCAATCTTCCCGGAGTCGTATCAAGAAGGCCCTTGCGGCACTTCCCCTGGCAGACGCGGCCGACGAGGTGATGCGGGGGGAGGCGCCGTGGTACCGCGAGTGGATCAGCCGGCGGGACCTGCGCGACCCATGGTGGAAGAGCTCCAACCTGACTGAAGCGCTGGAACAGGTGCAAGTCCCCGTGTTGCTACAGGGCGGCTGGCAGGACGTCTTTTTCCGCCAGACGCTGACGGAATATGCGCGGCTGGCCGATCGGGGCGTCGATGTCGGACTCACCGTGGGTCCGTGGACGCATGCTGAGGGCGGCGCCAAGGGTACCCGCGTCCTCCTTCCCGACGCTCTCGCCTGGTTCGACGAGCACCTGGCCGGATCCGGCGAGCGACGCCGCGCCATGCTGGTCAAGGTGTTCGTTAGCGGGCCGGTCGGGGGGTGGCGCGACCTTCCGGCCTGGCCACCGCCGACGGTTGAGCAGATCCTCTATCCCCGCTCCGGCGAACTCCTGACAGCCCAACCGGCCGCCCCGGGAGAAGTGAGCGAGTTCACCTATGATCCAGCCAAGCCGACGCCCACGTACGGAGGTGCCCTCGTCACCGTGGTCGCCCCGGGATTGACCGCAGGCTACACGGATGACAGCGCGCTCGCCGCGCGTTCCGACGTGCTGGCATTCACGTCAGACCCCTTGACCACGGCGCTTGAGGTTGTCGGCAGCCCGGTCGTGGAAGTGGGACACAGTTCCGACAACCCCTTCGCCGACCTGTTCGTTCGCCTCTCGGAAGTCGATGCCAAAGGCCACTCACGCAACGTCAGCGACGGGTTCGTCCGGCTCGACCCTTCGGCGCCCCAGGGCGTGGTTCGTGTGGAGCTCGACGCCGTCGCGCACCGGTTCGCGTCGGGCAACCGGATTCGGCTGATCGTTGCGGGCGGGTCGCATCCGCGCTGGGAGCGCAATTTGGGAACAGGCGACGACCCGGCTACCTCAACGAGGATGCTGCCGTCACACCGGACGGTCGACCTATCGATCTCACGGGTCGTTGTTCCGGTTAGCCAACTGCCCGGGCCATGAAGTTACCCTTGCCAAAGGCCGACCCGGCTTCCGCAGCATGTAGGAAGGGCTTTCGCGCGGTTCGGCCAGCGTATACGACAGCCGGGTTCGTTATGTAGATGGCCAGCGACGAGTTCGTGCTGGTTCGGGCTGGTCGGCGTATCGCGGGGCATGGCGACAGCCGCCGGATGATCATCGATGACTTGTGGAGACAACCGAAGATCGTGCGGCGGAGGCTCGGCACAACGTAGCCGCTGAGGAGTGGCTGGCGGAGTTCGACACCGGGTTCGCGGCTATTGCGGGACGGGTTCGGTCGGGTGGAGCCGCGTCGGCAGGCGCGGGCGTTTCTGCTCGGTCTCCTGTCCGATGTGGACACCCGGTCGAGTTGGCAGCCTGCGGAGATGGCCGAGGACGCCTGGCCACATCGCATGCAGCGGCTACTGGGCGAGGCGGTCTGGGAGGCCGACGCGATGCGTGACGACGTGCGCGGCTACGTGGAAGCGCACGGCGACCCAGACGGGGTGCTGATCCTCGACGACACCGGTGATCTCAGAGGGGCCTCACACCGTGGGGTACAGCGTCACTACACCCGTACAGCCGGTCGGATCGAGAACGCCCGGATCGCTGTGTTCTGCGGGTACGCCACCTCGCGGGGATACAGCCGATCGACCGGGAGATCTACCTGCCGCGGCGCTGGGCTGACGAGCCGGTCCGACGCACCGCGGCCCGCAGTAGCTGACGAAGTCAGGTTGGCCACGAAGATTGCCCTGGCCGGCGGGTACTCGCCGCGTGCTGGATGCCGGCACGCCAGCCTCGTGGGCCACCGCGGACGAATTCTACGGCGGTGACCGGCACCTGCGCTGCGACCTGCAAGGCCGCGGCGTCGGGTACGTGCTGGCCGTGGCCAAGAGCCACAGGGTCACCGCGTCCGCGAACAGCCCGGTCCGGGCGGCACGACTCGAACCTGCACGGGCCTTTTGACTCTGCCGCTCTTTTTTTTGAGGCGGCTGCGGCTCCCGATTTCGCCATGCCCGCATGGTGCTGGTGACTGGAGCCGTCGGCGCGAGTCGAACGCGCGTCGTCTCACGTACCAGGTGAGCGCTCTTGCCATTGCTGAGCTACGACGACTGGGTGGACCACGAGCAACTGGGAGTGGCGTAAACAGGCAGCGTGCTGGCCTTGCAAGCCGGCGGTGCGGGGTCGTGGCCCGCCTCCCGGTCCAACCCAACAACCATGCCTGGGTAGCTCAGTTGGCCAGAGCATCGCCCTCGTAACGCGAAGGTCGGTGGTTCGAGCCCGCCTCCAAGCTCCGGTGCGTGGTCGAATAATCGGTAGCTCGCCTGTCCAATTGGAAAGCAGGTTTGTGCAGGCCGAACCCTGCCCACGCAGCCCTCCGGGTGTAAGTCAACGGAGTCGGCCGCTTTTGACGTTCACGATCACCTGGAGCGCCGGCCGGTTGCTCCACTTCGTGCTCGTGCGGCACCCTCGGTGGTGCGCAGGCCATCACACACCACCGCGGCCAGCAGTAACGGGTTGCCGGGCGTGGTGCGCGCTGACGCCGCGATCCCGCCGATGAGCGTCAGCAGCTCGTCGATAGTCACGTCACTGCGAACCGCGCCAGAGGCTTGTGCGCGCTGGAGCAGGCGGTCGATCGTGTCACGCAGCTCGGTGCCAGCCTGGGACTTGACCGACTGGATGTCGAAGCCAGCGCGCGTGAGCGCGTCGACCAGGTCGTGTCGATCAGTGGCCTGAACGACGATCCGCTCGACGAAGGCCAGGAAGGCTTGGCCAGGGTCGGGCGCATCGAGCAGGGCGCGTGCTTCGACGGTCAGCTGCGCGAAGCGCTCGAGGATGACTGCCTCAAAGAGCGCCTCCTTGTTCGGAAAGTGGCGATACAGCGTGCCCGGGCCCACGCCAGCTTCGCGCGCAATGACATCGACGGGAACGTCGGCGCCGTGCGCCGCGAACACAGCAGCGGCGGCGTCGAGCACGCGCTGCCGATTGCGGCGCGCGTCAGCCCGCATTGACAAACGGAACGGTAGTTCCGTATGCTGGCCACGACGGAAACGGAGTCAACGTTCCGAATTGTATGCGAGGCGCCGCCCATGTCCCCTGCGACCACCACCAGAATGCTCAGCCGTCTCTCGGAAGCCATCCTGCGCAATGGCGCCACCGGCCTCGCCACCCTCATGGCCGA